>JAEDMN010000234.1 GCA_016302985.1 Kiritimatiellia bacterium
GCGCCGGCCCCCGGCGCGCGAATGACGGGCGTCCCGCGCGGTTGCCCACGCGCGGGCGGGATTTTTGATATAATTGCGAATGACTATGGAGAAGACCCTCGACAACATCCGCAATTTCTGCATCATCGCGCACGTGGACCACGGCAAGACGACGCTCAGCGACCGCATCCTGGAGCTGACGAAGGCGATTTCGCTGCGCGAGCTGAAGGAGCAGACGCTCGACGCGATGGACCTGGAGCGCGAGCGCGGCATCACGATCAAGAGCCACCCCGTCTCGATGATGTACCAGGCGAAGGACGGGAAGCAGTACCTCTTCAACCTCATCGACACCCCTGGCCACGTGGACTTCGCGTACGAGGTCAGCCGGTCCATGGGCGCCTGCGAGGGCGCGCTGCTCGTCGTGGACGCGGCGCAGGGCGTGGAGGCGCAGACCGTCGCGAACACGTACTTCGCGCAGGACGCGCATCTCGAGATCGTGCCGGTGCTGAACAAGGTGGATCTGCCGGGCGCGGACGTCGCGGGCGTCTCGCAGCAGGTCGAGGACATCCTCGCGATTCCGATGGACGACCCGCTGCTCGTCTCGGCGAAGACCGGCGTCGGCTGCGCCGACGTGCTCGAGGCGATCGTCAAGCGCATCCCGCCGCCGAAGACGCGGGGCGTGGACGCGCCGCTGCGGGCGCTCGTGTTCGACTCCGTCTTCGACGAGTTCCGGGGCGTGATCACCTACATCCGCGTCGTGGACGGCACGGTGAAGGTCGGCGACACGGTGAAGTTCATGGGCTCGGGCGTGACGACCACGCTGCACGAGGTGGGCATCTTCTCGCCGAACAAGAAGCCGCAGGAGAAGCTCGAGGCGGGGCAGACGGGCTATCTCGTCGGCACGGTGAAGGACCCGAGCGAGATCAAGATCGGCGACACGGTGACGACGGCGCGCCTGGGCAGCGAGGAGCCGCTGCCGGGCTTCAAGGAGCTGCGCCCGACCGTGTTCTGCGGCATCTACCCGATGTCCACGGACGAGTTCGAGAAGGTGCGCCAGGGCCTCGAGAAGCTGCATCTCAACGACTCCGCGTTCTCCTTCCACCACGAGAGCTCGATCGCGCTCGGCTTCGGCTTCCGCTGCGGCTTCCTCGGCCTGCTGCACATGGAGATCGTGCAGGAGCGCCTCCGCCGCGAGTTCAACCTCGACCTCATCTCGACGACGCCGGGCGTCGTGTACAAGCTGAAGATGAAGGGCGGGGAGGAGCGCGACCTCGACAACCCGCTGCAGATGCCGGACCCGAGCCAGCTCGAGTCCATCAGCGAGCCGATCCTCAAGGCGCGCATCATCACGCCGAGCGAGTCCATCGGCGACGTGATGCGCATCGTCCTGGACCGCCGCGGCGTGCTGGAGGGCACGGAGACGGTGGACGGCCACCGCGTGATGCTGCACTGCATGCTGCCGCTGAACGAGATCCTCATCGACTTCCACGACACGCTCAAGAGCGTCTCGCACGGCTACGCCTCGATGGACTACGAGCCGGCGGGCTACCAGGAGAGCGACATCGTGCGCATGGACATCCTGCTCAACTCCGAGCAGGTGGACGCCTTCGCGACGATGGTGCACCGGGACAAGGCGCGCGCGCGCGGCATCCAGATGTGCAAGGCGCTGGCGGACACCATCCCGCCGCACATGTTCAAGATCCCCGTGCAGGCCGCCATCGGCCGCGAGATCATCGCCCGCGAGGACATCCGGCCGTTCCGCAAGGACGTGCTGGCGAAGCTCTACGGCGGCGACGTGACGCGCAAGATGAAGGTGCTCGAGAAGCAGAAGCGCGGCAAGGCGCGCATGAAGGAGTTCGGCCACGTGAACGTGCCGCAGAGCGCGTTCATCGCCGTGCTCAAGGGAACCGTGAAGGAGAACTGAGTCCATGTCGCCCGAATTCCTCTACGCCGCGCTCACCGTCGGGTCCGCGGTGTTCGCCCTGTGGTGCCTCTGGTCCCTCTGCTGGGGCGTGGTGCCGTTCACCGCGAAGGCGAAGGCGCGCAAGGAGCGCAAGACCGTGCTCAACGCGGCCCGCACCTTCCTCCTCTCCTACGAGGACCTGCCCGCGTACCGGGACGGGGGCGAATTCGGCGCGCGCATGGGGAACCTGCGCGACGCGCTGGCGCGGAAGGACGTGGAGGGGTGCAAGTCGCTGCTCGAGTTCCTCGACGCGCCGAAGTCCTGCGCGGCCGGGCGCGAGTGGCTGGACATCCTCGTCGTCTCGATCTCGGTCGCGATGGCGTTCCGCGCGTACTTCTACGAGCCGTTCAACATCCCGACGGGGTCCATGCAGCCGACGCTGTACGGCAACCACTCCGAGCCGTGCTCCCCGGTGCAGGCGACGGCCGTGGACAAGTCGCCGCTGCGCTGGTGCAAGTGGCTGCTGACGGGCCGCATGTACGAGTGCTTCGAGGCGCCGTTCGGCGGGTCGCTGCAGTTCCGCCCCACGCAGACCGGGCACTACGACATGCGCGTCGTCAACGGCGCGACGGGCCAGGTCAGCCGGCAGATGCTCGTGCCGACGGACGTGCTGCACCCGACGGAGACGGGCGACGGTCCCTACCGCCAGACCTCGTTCCAGCTGCCGAACGGCCTGCGTCCCGGCTCGCCGGTGCGCGCGGGCCAGCTCCTCTGGAGCGGCTACGTGGCGACGGGCGACTTCCTCTTCGTCAACCGCTGGCTCTGGAACTTCCGCCATCCGCGTCGCGGCGACGTGATGATCTTCTCGACGACGGGCATCCACCCCCGCGAGGACGACCGCCAGCACCTGCAGCAGGGCACGCACTACATCAAGCGCATGACCGGCACGCCGAACGAGACGCTCGCCATCCGGAACGGCCGGCTGCAGGTCGACGGGGCGGAGCCGATGGAGCCGCGGCGCATCGCGCAGATCCAGCGGCGGGAGAAGTGGCACGAGAAGGCGTATCCGTACGCGGGCTACCGCGTCTCCGAGCGTCCGGACTTCGACTTCCCCGGCTCGACGCTGGCCCGGGAGGGCGACACGGTGAAGCTCGGCCCCGCCGAATACTACGCCTGCGGCGACAACTCGCCCTCCAGCTACGACAGCCGCTACTGGGGCCCCGTCCCCGCGGCCAACCTGCGCGGCATCGCGGGCGGCGTGTTCTGGCCGTTCACGCACCGGTGGGGGCCCATCGAGTGAGTCCGCCGGGTGGACGCGCGCGGCCCTTTCATGCTATAATCCATTTAAATTGACTAGCGGAGCTTTCCCATGAGCGATCAGACTGACGAACAGATGATTCCCACGCCGTCCGACTTCGGCCACTTCCTGCTCCAGCGCGAGCTGGGCCACGGCGGCATGGGCGGCGTGTACCTCGCGCATGACAAGATGCTGGACCGCCAGGTCGGCATCAAGGTGATGCTGAAGTCCCTCGGCGACGACCCCGCGTTCGTCGAGCGCTTCCAGCGCGAGGCGCAGGCCGCGGCGCGCCTGAACCATCCGAACATCGCCCAGATCTACTCCTTCGGCAAGGAGAACGGGATGCCGTACATCGCGATGGAGCTCGTCAGCGGCGGCTCCCTCGACAAGGAGATGGAGCAGAACCCCGGCACGCTCGACCCCGTGCACGTGATGCGCGTCGGCCAGCAGCTGGCGGACGCCCTCGCGCTCGCCGCCGACCAGGGGCTGGTCCACGGCGACGTCAAGCCCGAGAACGTGCTGTACGACGCCGACGGCAACGCGAAGCTGGTGGACTTCGGCCTCGCGGCGATGCAGGGCGACTCGAACGAGATCTGGGGCACGCCCTACTACATCTCGCCCGAGAAGGTCCGCCGCCAGAAGATCGACTTCCGCGCCGACATCTATTCGCTCGGCGGCACGCTGTACCACGCGCTGACGGGCGTGGCGCCGTTCGAGGGCGAGGACGCGACCGAGGTCGTGAAGGCCCGCTTCCAGGGGCCCCCGCGCCGGCCGAGCGAGGTGCGTCCGGACATCCCGCCGGAGATCGACACCATCATCATGCGCATGCTCGAGGTCGAGCCCTCGATGCGCTACCCGACCTACCAGTCCCTGCTGGGCGACTTCAAGCGCTACCTCTCGAAGGCGGGCCCCGCGAAGAAGCCGGGCAAGGCCGCGGGCCCGAAGGTGAAGATCAAGGGCACCAAGATCAACCTGAAGCTCACCCCGGAGGCGTCCGCGGCCGGCGCGCCGCTCGAATCCGCCGGCGACCTCGAGCCGGTGGACGGCGAGGCGCCGGAGGAGAAGAAGCCCCTGAACCTCGGCCTCGTCGTGGCGGGGGTGGCCGGCGGCATCGTGCTGCTCGTGCTGCTCGTCGTGGGCGGGCTGCTGTGGTACGTCCACGCCGAGAAGGAGCGCGAGCGGCGCGAGGCGCACCAGCAGCTCGTCGACATGCAGACGAAGGCGCGCAGCGCCATCCAGACGACGGTCAAGGCGATCGGCGACTACGGCGACAGGTTCCACGAGCTCATGGCGAAGAGCGAGAAGGACTTCTCCGACCAGCTGCGCCAGCTGAAGGCCGCGATCCCCGCGGACATGAAGGAGGCGTCGGCCGCCTTCGTCGACGTGCCGCCGTCCCGCGACGTCGAGGACGCCGTCGCGTTCACGAACCAGCTCTTCGCGGCCGCCGCCGCGCAGGCCGAGGCGGAGGCCCAGGCCGCCGCGAACGCCACGAACGCGACCGGGACGGCCGCCGCGAACGCCACGAACGCGACCGAG
>JAEDMN010000235.1 GCA_016302985.1 Kiritimatiellia bacterium
CCGTCCTGTGCCTGTGCGCGTCTTCCAAGGCCGAGCCTGCCGATCCGTGCGGCCGCGTGCCGTTCGCGGACCCCTACGTCCTGCTGCACGAGGGCGTCTACTACGCCTACGGCACGTTCCGCAGCAACGAGGGCGTCGGGGTCGCGGTTTCGCGCGACCTGAAGTCCTGGGATTTCTGGCAGGGACGGGCGAAGGACGGCTTTGCGCTCCACAAGGACGATTCGTACGGCGACAAGTGGTTCTGGGCGCCGGAGGTCTACCGCATCGGCAACCGCTTCGTCATGTACTACTCCGCCGAGACGCACACGTGCGCCGCGGTGGCGGATAGCCCGCTCGGTCCGTTCCGCCAGGCCGAGCAGGCCCCCCTGATCGCGGACATGGGGACGATCGACAACTCCCTCTTCTTCGACCGCGACGGGAAGCCGTGGATGGTCTTCGTGAAGCTCGGGAACGAGGTCTGGATCACCCGGATGGAGGACGACTGCCTCCGGGTGAAGCCCGGCACGCGCCGGGAGATCGTCCGGGCCGTCGAACCCTGGGAGGTCGCGACGAAGGGCACGCACATCGCCGAGGGGCCGTTCGTGATCTACGAGAAGGGCCGCTACGTGCTGACCTATTCCGTGAACGACTACCGCGATCCCGCCTACGCGGTCTGCTATGCGACGGCCGAATCTCCGGAAGGCCCCTGGACGAAGTGCTCCGCGCCGATCCTCCAGCGCGGATTCGGCCTGGCCGGCACCGGACACCACTCCCTCTTCAAGGACCGGGAGGGCCGGTGGCGCATCGTCTTCCATGCGCACAACGGCGCGACGGAGGACGGCATCCATCCCCGCTGCATGTACATCGCGGACCTCCTGGTCGGCGGGACGGACGGCGCGCCCGAACTTCGCATCGGCGACACGCTCACCACCTGCACCGTCGCGCGCGACGAGTTCGACAACCCGCCGCCCGCCAACCGTCCCGTCGTCTGGTGGTGGTTCAATCCCAACGCCCCGGACGCGGCCGTGACGCGCGACCTCGAAGGCCTGGCCCGCGTCGGCATCTCCGGCTTCCACATCTACGGCGGCTTCGCGACGAACCCGAAGTGGAAGGCCAAGGCGAAGTGGGCGCTCCACGAGGCGCACCGCCTCGGTCTCGAGGCCGTCGCCTGCATCGGCAACGCCGGCTGCGGCCACCCCGAGACCGATCCCCGGCACGCGCAGAAGGACGTCGTCTTCACGAAGGCCGTGGCGCAGGGCGGCGGGACGATCCGCGTCGACCTGCCGAGGAAGGGCGTCTCGACGACGCCGAAGAACGCAGACGGCACGCCGAAGCACTACTGGGACATCGCGGTCCTGGCCGTGCCCGCGGCGAAGGAGGGTGGATGCGTGCCCGCCGGGGACGTGCGCGACGTCTCCGCGCACCTCGACGCGGAGACGGGCGCGTTCACCTGGCCCGACGCCCCGGCCGGGGAATGGACGATCCTCCGCGTCGGCTACGTGCCGAAGGTCTTCGGCTGGATGGGCTGCTACATCGACCACATGAGCACGGCCGCCTTCGACGCGCACTGGACGCGCGTGATGGATCCCTTCCTCGCCGCCCTGGCCCCCGACGAACGCGCCGCGCTGAAGGGCGTGATGTGCGACAGCTGGGAGGCCGGCACGGTGAGCTGGACCGACGCGTTCGCCACCGAATTCAAGGCGCGGCGGGGCTACGACATCCTCCCCTGGCTGCCCGTGAAGGCCGGGCTCCCCGTGGGCCCGCTGCCGCTGCGCAACCGCTTCAACCGGGATTTCGACGCGACCGTCGACGAACTCATCGCGGAAAACCACTACGCCTACCAGAAGAAGGTCGCGAACCGCCACGGGCTCGTCTCCATCGCGGAGGCCGCGGGACCGCACCAGCGCCAGGGCGACGTCCGCCGCATGCAGGGGCGGTGCGACGTGGCGATGGGCGAGTTCTGGATGCCAAGCGGCCATCGTCCCCAGCCGCCGCAGCGGTTCATGCTGCGCGACGCCGCCACCGCGGCGCACGTGTACGGCATCCCGGAGGTCCTCGCCGAGTCCTTCACGACGATCAACACGTACTGGATCGAATCCCCCGCCACGATGAAGCCCTGCGCCGACCGCGCGTTCTGCGACGGCCTGACGCGCGTCTGCTACCATGGCATGATGCTGTCGCCGTCCCTCACGGACAAGCCCGGCGCGATCCGCAACGTCGGCACGCACTACAATCCGCAGACGACGTGGTTCGAACAGTCCAAGGCGTTCAACGACTACCTGGCGCGCTGCTCGTGGATGCTGTCCCGGGGCCGTTTCGCCGCCGATGCGCTGCTCTACGCCGGGGATGCGGTGGGCGTGTTTGCGGGAATGAAGAATCCCGCGGACGGGATCGGGGAGGGCTACGACTACGACCTCTGCCCGACGGAGATCCTGCTCGGCGCGACGGTCGAAGACGGCGAGATCGTCCTGAGGTCGGGCATGCGCTACAAGGCGCTCCTCCTCTCCGAGCTCAATCCGAAGGCCCGCGGCAACCTGGAGCCGGGACCGCATCCGATCAAGGCCTATCCGCCCCAGCCCCATCCGGTGGGCGAGGCGGCGATGCGGAAGATCCGCGCGCTCGTCGAAGCCGGCGCGACGCTCGTGGGGCCCCGTCCCAACGGCCCGACCAGCATGAACGAGTCCAGTCCCCGCTACCACGCCGACGCGGACGCGGTGTGGGGGCCGCGCGGATCCGAGCAGCCCGCATGCCGCGCCGTCGGGAAGGGACGCGTCCTCCGAGACCGGGCCGTCCTGCGGGACGAGCTGCCGCCGGACTTCGCCGTCGTCCACGCGGACGGCGCCGCCCCGGCCGTCGACTGGATCCACCGCGTGGCGGTCGACCGCGACATCTACTTCGTCTCGAACCAGGGGACGCGCCCGGCGTCGTTCACGGCGCGGTTCCGCACGGCGCATCCGTCCGCAGAGGTCTGGGATCCGGTCACCTGCGTGCGGCGCGTGGTGTCGGTGCGCGGGGAGGGCGTGCGCGAAGTTGCGCTCGAGCTGCCGGCGCATGGTTCGGCGTTCGTCGTGTTCGCCGACGCCCCTGCGCACCGGGGACCGATGCGCCCCCTGGAGCATGCGGGACGGCAGGAGGTCGCGGGCCCGTGGACCCTTCGCTTCGATCCGGCCTGGGGCGGTCCGTCGAACGCGCTGGCGTTGGCGGAGCTGAAGGACTGGACGTCCTTCGACGATCCGGGCATTCGCCACTATTCGGGCACGGCGGTCTATCGCTGCACGTTCGACGCGCCCGCGGGATGCCCGCAGGGCCCGAAGCACGGAGACGCCGGAGCCGCCTGTCTGGATCTGGGCGCCGTGTCGAACATCGCGGAGGTCGTCCTCAACGGACGGGACCTCGGCGTTGCCTGGACGGCCCCCTACCGGCTGCCGTGCGGCGCGGCGCTGCGGGAGAAGGGGAACGTGCTCGAGATCCGCGTGACGAACCTCTGGCCCAACCGCCTGATGTTCGACGCCGGCCTGCCGGCGGGGCAGCGCCTGACGCGCACGAGCATCAATCCGTGGAAGCCGTCCGACACGCCGCTGCCGTCCGGCCTCCTCGGGCCCGTCGCGCTGCGCTGGTAGCGGAAGCGGATCAGGCGGTCTCCGCGAAGAGCTTCGATTCAAGTCCGAAGTAGGCCTGCAGGAGGTCCGTGACCGACTGCGGGATGAAGGTCGGCCGCTCGGGTCCGAGCTGGATGTCCCTGATTCCGAGCGCCAGGAGCGTGAGGAGCATGCAGACGGAGGCCGGACCGTACCAGCCCAGGGCGACCGATATCGACAAGGCGCGGCTTTTCAGGGCGCGGAGCCGGGACTGCGTGGCCAGCGCCCGGACCGCGTCCTCGGCCTCGTCCTCGCTCTGCAGGGAGAGGCGCGCGGGACCGCCCGCCGCCGGTCCGAAAGCCAGGCGCCGGCAGCCCGAGCCGACGCGGTTCGGCCGACGGTGTTGGAGGCGGTCGAGACAGCGGAAATTGACGCGCCCGATGTCGCGCACGAACGGGAGGAGCTCGCCGGCGCTGTCCGCGTTCGCAAGCCCCGCGAGGGCGGCGACGAAGTGCCGGCCGACGACGCGGTCGTCCGGGTCGGCTCCGATCATCCGCGCGGCATTCGCCGCCGTACCGCGCAATCCCAGCAGCAGGAGGGTCTTCATCGCCGCCAGGTCGGCGGGCGCCCGCCAGACCGCGTCCATGTGGAAGGGC
Organism: Kiritimatiellia bacterium; assembly: GCA_016302985.1. GTDB lineage: Bacteria > Verrucomicrobiota > Kiritimatiellia > RFP12 > UBA1067 > RUG572. Next base: position 4,214 of record JAEDMN010000235.1, read on the forward strand.
GGGTGCATGCGGCGATGGCTGCGCTGCATGAGGGCCTCGACCACGCGCATGGTCACCTGCCGGACCTCGCGGGCGGAGAGGCGGGATGCGCCGTCCGTGACGACGAGGCCCCCGACGATGAGCGCCGTCAGGCTGGGCAGCGACTCCTCGTTGCCGCACTGGAGCACGCGCGCGAGGTCGATCAGCGCAGAGGTCAGCGTGTCCTGCTCGAGGGCGACGTCCGTGACGTAGTTCACGTTTCCGCACGGCCCCAGCACACAAAGTGCGTCTTTGGGTTTCATTTCCAAGATGTTCATGACGACTCCTTTCCATGAGACGGGATGTTTCCCGAATCCGCGATGTCAACGCGGCACAGTTTAGCCGACCTCGGGGATCCGGGCGGTTGTCCCTGCAACCAGGTGCGGAATCATCCGCGGGAATAGTTCTCAATGGTCCGCTTCGGGGAGGGCCCGTGCAGGTTTGTTTGCCTTCCAGCGATTCGCAAAATGTGATAAGA
>JAEDMN010000027.1 GCA_016302985.1 Kiritimatiellia bacterium
GCACCCGCCAAATCGACTGCAAATGGCCCGCGCGGCGCGGCGGAGCCGGGCTGCGGGGGGCATTTGTAATTCATGTTTGAATGGCTGTATAGTTGCGATTCTGGCGGATTTGTGCGATAATGTCCGCATGAACACGAATATCCGCCTTGCCTTCGCCGCCGTCCTGCTCACGGCCTCCGGCCTGTTTGCCGACGCGCCAACCTACCGCATGTCGAGCATCACGCTTGGCACGGTGAACCGGCTCGCATCCGACAGCACCATGTGCGACAGCACCGCGACGGTCGTCCCGACCACGGCGACGCTGGCCTTTCCCGGCCTGACGCTGGCGCGGCTCTGGGAAGACCGCTACATGTTGCACGGCTACTTCTGCGGCGGTCCCGTCGCCGAGGAATACCGCGGGCGCTCGCTCGGCACCTACTGCTACCAGGCCTACACGAACGCCGCGGGCGTGATTGAAAAGGCCTTGGGCGAGATGATCATCGTCGAGAAGGCCGCCAGCACCTATGCGAAGGGCATGGGCATCGAGTACACGGATGGCCCGGGCGGCGTCTATGCCCGCCTCTTCAGCGCGCGGTACAGGCAGGACGGCGGCACCTGGGACGCCTTCGTGCGGATGGACGTGGGGACCGGCGCCTACACCTACTACAACAGCGAGCAGGCCCTCGGCACGGGCTGGCGGACGGGCGGCTACGGCATCGCCGGCCTGACGGCGTCGCGGTGTCTGCGCCCGGACATGGACCTGCCGGTCTGGTCGAACGGCGCCGGGGAGCCGGTGCTGACGCTGGACGACATCCGCGACTATGACTTCCACGGCTTCATGGCCGGCGGCTCCCTGGACGTCAAGGGCGCTGCGGTCGAGGGCTACAACAAGAAGCTGACGCTCGACGACGACGGCCACGTGGTGCGGATGGTGGTCGAGTTCCAGCTGCTGGACGACAAGTACGTGAAGAGCGTCGTCGCCGAGTTCACGAACGGCGCGGAGGGCGTCGTCGGCCGCGCGCTGGCGGCGCGCTACATCGCGCTGGCCAGCGGCGGCGCGCTGGGCTACGTCTTCATGACCGAGAACGGCACGCTGCGCGGCAACGAGTCTTTGGTGTCCCTGGGCTGGGGCAACAACGTGCCCGGCAACTACGCGCTGTTCGACGTGTGGGCGTCGCCTCCGCCCCCTGCGGTGGAGCTCGTGCTCGACCGGTCGAAGACGTGGAGCGAGCTCGTCGCCGGCGTCGATCTCGGCGCGCGCGACCAGGTCCTCAACGTTTCGGTCACGGCGGAGAACCCCGTGCTCACCTTCGACGTCCCCGTCGACCGCGCGCGCATCGCGTTCTCCAGCGGGCTGGAGAATCCCGGACTGACGTTCCGCGCGACGGGCGCGTCCTTCACGGTGGACCGGCTTGACGTGAAGGAGGGGATCGCGCTGCACACGGAACCGTCGCTCGAGGCGGCGCTGACGGATCTCGCGGCCGGGGCGACGCTCGTCTACGACCCGCAGGGGGCCGCGACGCTCTCCGGCACGGTCTCGGGCGCGGGCGGGATCGTGATCCTGTCGGGAGACGTCACGATGTCCTCGGGGGACAGCTCCTACATGGGCGGTACGCGCGTGGCGAGCGGCGCGACCGTGCGGCCGGGCGTGCGCGGCACGCTGAAGGGAACGGTCAAGTACGGTCCGTTCGGCACCGTGAGCAGCGGCAACCCCGTGTGGCTCGAACCGGGCGCCACGTACGACGTGAACGGCATGGACGGCGCGTCCTGCTGGATCCGCGGCCAGGGCCTCGATCCGATCGTCAACACGGGCGCGCCGCTGAGCTGGAACAGCGAGCAGGCGTGGGGGCTCGTGCTCGACGGCGACATGGAGCTCGACATGGCGACGGACTTCGGCTTCGTCTCCTCGCGCCACTCCTATCTCGGCGGACTGCATCTCGGCGACTACACCCTGCGCAAGCGCGGCCCGGCGACGCTGGCCTTCAGCGGCAAGCCCGCGGAGGTCAAGGGCACGGGCACGCTCGAGGTCTGCGAGGGCGCGCTGCAGTTTTCGGGCGTCGGCGATTTCTGGGGCGGAGCCGCGCACCTGAAGGTCGACGCCGGCGCGGTCGTCACCAACCTGTCGAACATGATCTTCGGCTCGATCGAGAACGACGGGACGATCGTCCTCGTTCCGAACGACCTGACGAACCGGCTCGAGGGCGCCGCCTACTCCGGCACGGGCACGGTGGTCGTCGCCGCGGCGCGGACCAAGATCGCGCGCGCGACGTTCATCTCCGGACCCGGCCGCCGCTACGAGGTCCGGTCGGGCCGCCTCATGCCCTGCCGCAACATGCGTCCGACGGGCAACCCGTATGCCTTCAACACGGCGGAGGAGCCGACGCTGAACCAGCGCGTGGACGTGCTGCCCGGCGCCACGTTCGACCTGTGCGGCTTCTGCGACGTCAACGCGTCCGCGACCATCGCGGGCACGGGATGGGACGGGAAGGGCGCGCTGCAGAACACCGGCGGGCCGATCGACGAGGGGCACTCGCAGCTCGTGCAGCTCACGCTCGCGGACGACGCGACGGTCGGCGGTACGGCCCAGTTCGGCCTCCTGGGGCCGATGCACGAAAACGTGCGCGCGGAGTTCGGCACGCACACGCTGACCGTCGACACGGCCGCGCGCTTCTTCCTCAGCACATGCACGGTCGGCGGAAACGGCGCGATCGACGTCCGGCGCGGCACGCTGGGCTTCTTCCGCGCGCTCGCCTTCGACCCGGGCGCGGACCTCAGCGTCCGCGTCGGCGCGGCGGGCATGCTGGACAACCGCGTGCCGCTGACGCTGAAGGACTTCGAGAACGCGGGCGCGGTGACGAACACCGCCCAGACGATCACGGTCACGGGCACGGCGACGGGCGGCGGCGCGGACCATCCGGTGCCGCGGCTCGTCCTCGCCCCCGGGTCGACGGTGAAGGTCTCCGACGCGGCGAAGCCGCTCGCCGTCTCGGCGTCCCTCGCCGCCTCGGGCACGCTCGGGCTGGACCTCGCGGGAATCGAAATGGTCGGAAACTCGGTGCCGCTGATCCTCGCGCCGGCGGGCACGGTGCTCGCGGACGTGACGTACGAAGGTCGGAACCTGCCGCCCGGCACCTGCATTTCGGTCCGCAACGGCCTCCCGTCCCTCGTCAAGGGCGGCATGGTCTTCTACGTGCGCTGACGCGCGCCTCAAACACGGTAAGGGAAGGATACGCACATGCATTCGAGGACGAGCACCTTCTTCGCCCTTGCCGCGTCGGCGATCGCCGCGACGGCGCTTTTCGGCGAGACGCAGACCTGGAATCCGGCGGAAGGGTCCGCTGTCTGGGACCTCGCGGCGCCCAACTGGGACGCAGGTTCCATCTGGACGGCCTGGAACGCGGCGCGCTTCCCCACCGGGACTGTGGGCGCGGTCTCGGTCGAGGGCGACGTGCCGGTCACGGACATCACGTTTGAGGGCGACACCGTCCTGGGCGGTCCAGGCCGGCTGGTCCTGCTCGCCAATCCCGAGGCGACGGCCGCGAGCGCGTACACGGTGCAGACCTGGAACGTCCACCCGGGCGTGCAGGCCAAGGTCTCCGCGACCGTCGCGACGGTGCAGACGAACGGCGCGACGCTCGTGAAGGACGGGGCGGGGACGATGACGCTGTCGGGCCTGGTCCAGGTGCCGCGCATCCACGTGCGGAACGGCCTCCTCGCCTTCGTGAACAGCTCGAACGAAGTCGGCCGCATCCGCGCCTCGGCCTCGGACAGCCCGGCGGATGTCCTCTTCGACGGCGCGACGGTCGTCCAGAAGCGGATCCCGGAGGACGCGACCGTCGACCCCAAGGTCGTCATCGGCGAGAACGAGGCCTTCGCGAACCTCTACATCGGGGCCGGCGGCCTGGAGGTGCACGGCATCGCCGGCTACAACTCCGCGATCGGCCGGGCGATGTCCACGGCGCCGGGCGTCGAGGCGGACGGCGGCCTTCGCTTCCGCGACGGCGTGCTGCTCCTGCAGGCGCCGAGCACCTTCAACGGCGGCGTCGTGGCCAGGTACGGACAGCTGCGCGTCCGGTATCCCGAGTGCCTTGGCACGGGACCGCTCACCCTCGGACCGTTCGCCAGCTTCTTCGTCATCGAGCGGGAGGTCCGCCTCGCGAACAAGGTCGTGGTCGACGCCCCCAACACGTGGATGGGCTCGACGGACAGCGTGGCGGCCCGCCTGGTGCTGACGCGCGTGGGCTTCACGGAGAACAGCAACCGGAGCCTCTACTTCGGGCGTCAGAACAACGCCTACAGCCGCGTCGGGCTGTCGCTGACCGGCGCGGACAGTGAACCGCTCCGCCACGTCTACCTGCGCGGCGACCTCGACCTCACGATCGACGGCGGCGTCCTCACCGCGGCCGCGGGCGGTTCGGGTCCGTTCTTCAAGACCGACGGCCTCGCGCCGACGCGGCCCGCGGCCGCGCGGGTCGGGGCCGGCGGTTTCGCGTTCGACACGAACGGGCAGGACCTGGACCTCGGGCTGGCGCTGGAGCTTCCGCTGGACCGGGCTCGGACGAACGACGTCGAAGTCGCGGGGGCCTTCGCCAATCCGAGCTTCGAGAGTGACGCGGCGGGCTGGACGCTCGCGACGGTGAATTCGGAAACCCACGGTTCGGGCGCCGTGAACAACAACGACTCCGCCTTCACGCAGGGGTACCCCGACAACCTGACGACGAACGGAAGCTCCTACATGGTCGTCCGCCAGACGGGCTCGATCGCCGGCGCCTTCACGGTGCCCGAAGACGGTTCGTGGTGCGTGTCCTTCGAGATGGGCTGCCGTCCCGAGGGCGCGGGCTACCGGGGGCAGGACCTCGAAGTGACGGTGACGGTCGACGAGGGGACGGACCATGCGCAGTCCTATGTGATTCCGAAGCGGGCGGCCAGCCACGGCTTCACGCGCTTCACCTCCGAGCCGCTGTCGCTGGCGGCGGGAAGCCACACGGTGAAGGTCTCGGTCGGCACGCGCAGCGGCAACAACTGGGACTGCCTGCTGCTCGACGCCTTCGCCCTGATGCGCCGCGAGATCGCGCACGAACCCGCGCCGGACGTGGTGAAGCTCGGCGCGGGCACGCTGGGCGTGACGAACCTCGTGACGGACGGCCGGGTGCGGATTGAAGGAGGCGTGCTCGCGCTCCGCGACCACCGGCTGGACGGGGCGTCCGTCGCCGTGTCGGCCGGCGCGACGTTCGCCTGCGGCGCGGGCGTGCTGACGAACGCGACGGTGTCCGTGGCCGCCGGCGGCACGCTGTCCCTGACGCCGGGCGCGAACTGCGTGCCCAACGGCGACTTCGAGGGCGACAACGCCGGCTCGGCCGGGTTCAACGCGACCACGCTCGCGGGCTGGACGTTCACGCAGCTGAACGGCAACCCGGACACGTCGGGCTGCCAGAGGAACGGCGGCACGGTCTCGAAGGACTGGTACGCGACGCCGAGCGGTTCGCAGACGGCCTTCGTGCGCCACGACACGCGCCTGTCGGGCGTCGTGTCCGTGCCCGGGGACGGCGTCTACCGGCTTTCCTTCCTGCAGTGCGCCCGCAACTACAACGACAGCTTCATTCTACCGCTCACGGTGGCGGTCGACGGCGAGACGGTGCTTGAGTTGGCGCCGCGGACGGCCTACGCCGACTACGTCCGCGAGATGGTGGACGTGCCGCTCGCGGCCGGCGAACACGAGCTGTCCTTCACGGTCGGCGGTCCCCGCCAGAGCGGCCGCATGCTCTTCCTGGACGACATCCGGCTCGCGCGCGCGGACATGGTGTGGAACATCGCCGACACGCGGATCGACCTCGCGGCGGGCGCGACGCTCGACCTGCAGAACGCCGGGACGCTCTACCTGCCGGGCGGCGTCTACGTCGACGGCGTGAAGTTCACGGGCAACCGCCGGCGCCTGGAGCAGAAGGGCGTCGTCGTGACGGGCGAAGGGCAGATCCAGGTCGGGCCGCCGGACGGTTCGGTGCTGCTGTTCCGATAAGAGCCATGGAAGTCCGTACCTGTCTCCTGTCCGCGGCCTCGGTCGCGTTCTCCGCGGCCCTGGTGGCCGCGGAGCTGCCGATTCTCGGCTTCGGCGGCGTGCCGACCCGGGAGGTGTCCGTCGCACGCTACCGCCAGGCGCGGGACGCGGGGTTCACGCACCTGATGCAGTGGGCGGCCGACGCGGAGAGCCTGCGGAAATACCTCGACTGCGCGCAGGAGGCGGGCGTGAAGCTGCTCGTGAACCTGAAGCAGGACGTCGATCCCGTGCCCGTGGTCCGGGAATTCAGGAAACACCCCGCGCTCGGCCTCTGGCATCTCGGGGACGAGCCCGACGTGCCGCGGATGGCGAAGATGGGCGCGCGTGCGCGCGCCATCCAGGCGGCGGACCCGGACCATCCGTGCTATCTGAACTGGTTCGGCGTCGTCAACTCGGAGCCGGCGCGCTGGTACGGGGCGCCGGACTACCGGGCGTACATCGCCGCGTCCCTGAAGGCGATCCCGACGCGGCTGCTCAGCTTCGACAAGTACCCCGTCGCGCGCTTCGACCTGAAGGCGCCGAAGCCGCCGTACCGCGACGTCCCGGGCCTGGTCCTCAATCCGAAGTGGTACGAGACGCTCGAGATCGTCCGCGAGACGTCCCGCGCGGAGCGGAAGCCGTTCTGGGCCTTCGCCCTCTCGGTCGCGCACCACATCGGCGACCGGATCGTCTATCCGACCCCGACCGAGGCGCAGATGAAGCTGCAGCACTATTCGAACCTCGCCTACGGCGCGCAGGGTCTGCAGTACTACACCTACTGGCAGCCGGTGCCGCCCGGCCCGTTCGGGTACCACGACGCGCCGATCGCCGGGGACGGACGGCCGACCTTCGTGTACGACCGCGTCCGCCGCGTCAACCGCGAGCTGCAGGCGCGGGCGTTCGTGTTCGTCGGCGCGGACGCGCGCGACGTGTGGCACGCGGGTGGCGAAGTCCCGCCCTGGACGCGTCCGCTGGATCCGAAGGCCCTGCCGGCGCGCGTGCGCGCCCTGGTGGTCGACGGCGGCGCGGTCGTGTCGCACCTCGTCAACGGGGACGCCGCGTATCTGCTGGTCGTCAATCGCGAACTGCACCGCGACGTCGCGCTGCGGGTCGAACTGGAGCCCGGTTGCCGGCGCATCCGCGAGGACGGCTCCGCGGTCCCCGTCGACGCGCACGCGGGCGAATACGTCCTCGGACCCGGCGCCGCCGAGATCTTCCGTCTTTAGCCGAGTTGATTGTCGCATGGGAATTGTCATCATGAGAAAGGTCGACACATGAATCCGGACAAGAGACCCCTGTTCGCACTCGCCGCCTCGGCAATCGCCGCGACGTCGCTCTTCGGCGCCACGCAGACGTGGAGTCCCGCCGAGGGATCCACGCTCTGGGACCTGGCGACGGCGAACTGGGACGACGGCGCCGTCTGGGGCGGGGAGGGAATCACGAACTCGGCGGTCTTCGCCGCGGCCGAAGGGGGCGCGCTCGCGGTCGCGGGCGACGTGCCGGTCGACGGCGTCGAGGTGCGCGCCGGCGCCTGGACGTTCGGGGGCGACGGCACGTTCTGGCTTTCCGGTCTCGGCGACTTCGCCCTGCCGGACTGGCCGCTCCATCTCTGGGACGTCAAGACCGCGGACGCGTCCGTGACCGTCTCCGCGCCGGTGCGCAGCACGGGCCCGGCCTCCATCTTCAAGAAGGACGGCCCGGGCGCGCTCACGTTCACGGGGCCCGTGGACGCCGGTGCCATCCACGTCAACAACGGACGCGTCAGCTTCCTCGGCAACGAGGTCCGCGCGCCCCGCATCCGGGCGTCCTTCCCGGACACCCCGACGGAGGTCCTCTTCGACGGCGTCCGGTACCGCGCCCTGGCCACCGCGGCGTCGGGCGGCGACAACGTGATTCTCGGCACCTACGACGGCTGCAACTTCGCCCACTGCTATCTGGGCGAAGGCGGTCTGGAGATCCACGCGGAGTCGCCCGACAACTACGTCCCGCAGGCCATCTCCACGCAGCCCGGCTTGGAGCGGGACGGCGGCGTTGCGTTTTCCGGCGGGTGCGTGACGTTCGCGGGCGCGAACACGTTCAACGGCGGCATCCATGTCAAGAACGGGCAGCTGCGCGTTCAAAGGGCGGACTCCCTGGGCGCGGGCGACGTGAGGCTTGACGGCGGGCAGACGTTCTTCGTCGTGAACAACGAGGTCCGCGTGCCGAACCGGATCGTCCTCGCTGGCGACAACAGCTGGATGGGCAGCACGGATGGCCGCGTGGCCCGGCTCGGCCTCACGCGGCTCGCCTTCACCGAGAAGTCCCACAAGCGCGTCCACCTGGGGCGCCAGGGAACGGGCTACGGCCGCGTCGTGCTCGCGCTGGCGGACGACTCCGAGCCGGTGCGCAACTTCGTCGTCCGGGGCGACACGGAGCTTTCCGTCGACGGCGGCGTGTTCACCGTGGAGGCCGGCGCGCTGTCGCCGTACTTCGACACGACGAAGCTGCTGTCGGACCCGGTCCTCCGCGTGGAGCGGGGCGGCTTCGCGTTCGACACGGCCGGCACGTGCGTCGACCTGGGCCTGACGCCCGTCTTCCAGGGTGAGGCGGTGACGAACTTCACCGAGGCCGCGGGCAGCTTCGCGAATCCCGGCTTCGAGTCGGACGAGTCCGGATGGACGCGCGTGAACCTCAACAGCACGTACGGCGGCGGCGGACGGTACTCGAACGGTTCGGCGTTCACGCAGGCGGATCCGGCCTTCGATTCGCCCGCTGGCGGCTGGTACTACGTCGTCCGCCAGCAGTGCACGCTGACGGGCTCGTTCACCGTCCCCGCGGAGGGCGACTGGGCCGTGTCGTTCCTGCTGGGATGCCGCCCCGGCAGCGACTATGCCGGCCACAAGGTCTCGGTCACGGTGAAGATCGACCCGGACACGGCGGACGAGAAGGTGTTCACCATCGGTCCCCGCGGGAAGGTTCATCCGTTCACGCGCTTCGCGACCGACGCCTACCATCTTGCCGCAGGAACCCATGTCCTGCGCCTGGAGACGGACGCGGGCAACGCGGGCCAGCAGTACGAAAGCCTGCTCGTCGACGCGTTCGCGTGCGTTCGCCGCGAAATCGTCAACAAGCCCGGCGCGCCGCTGACGAAGAAGGGCGCGGGGCGTCTCGTGGTTCCCGCGGTCGGGACCGACGGGACCGTGGCGGTCGAAGGCGGCACGCTGCGCGTGCAGGCGGCCGACCTGGACGGCGCGGCGGTGTCCGTGGCGGCGGGCGCGCGCCTCGAGCTCGACGCGGGCCGCGTGACGAACGCGACGGTCTCGGTCGCGGCCGGGGGCGCGTTCTCGGTGGGCGCCGGCACGAACCTGATTCCGTCCGACGCGGCGGACTTCGAGCAGGTCGACATCACGCAGGCGACGGACGCGTTCCAGAAGGCCAACGGCTTCTGGCAGGTCTCCCCGGTCTGCGGCTGGACGTTCGAGATGCTCGGCGACCAGACGGCGTTCTCCGGCGTGCAGCGCGATGGCGGCGTGATGTCCCCCGCGGGCTGGAAGTGGACGCCGAGCGGCCGCCAGACGGCGTTCCTGCGCAGCAACAACCGGATGTCGCGCACGGTCGAGGTTCCGGAGGACGGCGTCTACGAGATCTCCTTCCTGCATGCGGCGCGCGACTACAACGACGGCTTCAACATCCCGCTCACGGTCAAGGTGGACGATGCCGTCGTCTGCGAGCTCGCGCCCCGCACGGCCTACTACGAGTACACGCGCCTGTCCGGCAGGGTGGAACTCGCGGCGGGCGCGCACGTGCTGGCGATCGAGGCGGGCGGCGGCTCGGCCTCCGGCAAGCTGCTGTACATCGACGACGTCCGCCTCGTCGCGGCCGACGGGCCGGGGCTCGCGCTGGACGGCAACCGGATCGACCTCGCGTCGGGCGCGACGCTCGACCTGCAGAACCCCGTGCCGATCTACCTGCCCGGCGGCGTCTTCGTCGACGGCGTGAAGTTCACGGGCGGCCGCGCCCGGCTGGAGCGGAAGGGCGTCACCGTCACGGGCGCCGGCGAAATCCAGGTCGGCGCGCCGGACGGTTCGGTGCTGCTGTTCAGGTAATCCACGTTCGCGCGCCGGGGACCGGTGCGCCCCCCAGAAAGGACATTTATGACAAGACATTCCACCGTGTTTGCGCTGACGGCCGCGGCCGTGGCGTGCGTGCTGGGCGCGGCCAAGCCCGTGTTCAGCGAACTCCAGGGCTTCCGGGCGCCCGTCGAGGCGCCGAAGGAGCACGTGCCGGGCTACCTCTGGCTCGAGGCCGAGGGCTTCGCCGACTATGGCGAATGGCGCCTGGACACGCAGTTCACGCACAAGATGGGCAGCGCGTACCTGATCGCGCCCGGCGTGCTGAAGCCGATTGCGGACGCGAAGACGACGCTGGACGTGCCGCGCGCCGGCACGTGGCGCGCCTGGGTGCGCACGAAGGACTGGCTGCCCGCGTTCTCGCCCGGCACGTTCACGGTCGCCGTGAACGGGAAGCCCGGCAAGACGCTCGGCGCGTCGAGGAAGACGGGCTGGGGCTGGGAGCAGGCGGGCGACTTCGTCCTGCCCGCGGGCAGGGCGGAGGTCGCGCTGAAGGATCTCTCCGGCGCGTTTGCGCGGTGCGACGCGATCCTCTTCACGACGGACCTCGCCTACGTGCCCGTCGAGGACGAGGACGTGGTCGACTACTCGCTCAAGGACGGCACGCCGACGGCGTCCGACAAGGTCCGCGCGGCCCAGAGCGCGCGCGGGGCGGCGCGGCGGAAGTTCCGCGGCGAGGCCGAGGCGGTCCTGGACGGCGGGACGTACGACGTGGTCGTCGTCGGCGCGGGCACGGGCGGCATGGGCGCCGCCCTCGCGGCGGCGCGGACGGGCGTGACCGTCGCGCTCGTGCACGACCGTCCCGTGATGGGCGGCAACTCGAGCTGCGAGCTCGGCATCGGCACGGACGGCGCGGCGGGCTCCCACCCGAACCGAAAGACGAACGCGCGCGAGTCGGGCCTCTGCGAGGAGGCGAACCTGATGCGCGGCCGGACGTCGACGAAGACGCTGAGCGCGGCCTACGCCCTGATGACGGCGGCGGAGAAGACGCTCTCGGTGCGTTCGAACCTGCGCGTCATCGCCGTCGAGAAGGATGGCGACGCGATCGCGGCCGTGGTCGCCCGCGACACGCTGACGGGCCAGCGGACGCGCTTCCGCGCGAAGACGTTCATCGACTGCACGGGCGACGGCTGGGTGGGCGTGTTCGCGGACGCGGAGCGCATGTACGGCCGCGAGGCGCAGCACGAGTTCAACGAATGGCCGGCGCCGGAGGTCCGCGACGACCTCACGATGAGCGGCTGCCTGATGGACCAGTCCCTCTGCTACAGCTACAAGGTGCGCAACCATCCCGTGCCGTTCACGACGCCCGCGTGGGCGGACGTGCTGCCCGAGGGCTTCGTCCGTCCCTGGATCAGGCACCTCGGTCCGGAATGGTGGATCGAGCATGGCGGCCGCTTCGACGACCTGCGCGACCCGGAGCGCGCGCGCGACGAGCTCGTCCGCATCGCCTTCGCCTACTGGGGCTGGATCAAGAGCGCCTCGCCGCTGAAGGAGCAGGCGGTCAACGCCGAGATCACGCACGTGCCGTTCATGGACGCCCGCCGCGAGGGCTACCGCCTGCGCGGCGACTACGTGCTGACTGCGCTCGACGCGCTGGAGGGGCGGATGTTCGAGGACCGCGTCACCTACGGTGGTTGGCCGCTGGACACGCACGACCCGCTGGGCATGGAGAACCCGACGGGCAACGGCTACTGGGCGAAGCACCCGGGCGTTCCGGTCTACTCGATCCCGTACCGCTGCCTCTATTCGCGCAACGTGCCGAACCTCATGTTCGCGGGCCGCTGCCAGAGCGTCACGCACATTGCGCTCGGCAGCGTGCGCGTCGAGGCGACGATCTTCACGCTCGGGCAGGCGGCCGGCACGGCCGCGGGCCTGGCGATCCGGAAGGGACTGTCCCCGCGCGCGTACGGCGAGAAGCACGTCAAGGAGCTGCAGCAGCGGCTGCTGAAGGACGACCAGTACATCCCGGGCCTCGTCAACGAGGATCCCGCGGACTTCGCGCGGACCGCGAAGGTGTCCGTTTCCAGCGCCTGGGACGGGACGTCCGTCATCGGCGGCCGGACCGACCCCGCGATGCGCACGCGCGACAACATGAAGCACGAGCTCGCGATGTCCCGCGCGACCTGCTTCGAACGCGGCGGGCTGGACCGCCTGGAGAAGGTGGACGTGCTGCTCGCGTCCGAACTGGACAAGCCCGTGGAGCTGACGGCGCGCTTCGTCGCGACGGACACCTCGGACCAGACGCCCGAGCAGGGCGTTGCGATCGGCACGGCCACGGCGCGCGTGCCGGCGAAGAAGACGGCGTTCGTCTCCTTCAAGCCGGCGCAGCCGCTTCCGCTGGACAAGGCGTACGTCTGGGTCGTTCTGCCCGGACGGAAGGGCGTCTCATGGTACCTCCGCGAGCGTCCTGTCCACGTGAAGGACACGCGTGCCTACGGCGGGAACGGGCACTGGACGCTGGTGAAGGGGGCGCAGTACGCGTTCGCGACGACGCCCGCGCTGACGCAGCGGACGGACGTGAAGCCGGAGTACGTGATCGACGGCGTGGCGCGTCCCGTCGACGACTGCGTGCACGGCTGGGTGTCCGATCCGGAACAGAAGCTGCCGCAGAGCGTCCGCCTCGACTTCCCGAAGCCCGTGAAGGCGCGCGAAGTGCGCCTCACGTTCGACACGGACCTCACGCCGACGCGCGTCGCCCTCTATCCGAAGCAGCTCGTGAAGGCCTACCGCGTCGAGGGGCTCGTCGGCGGCGAATGGACCGAGCTGGCGTCCGAGGCGAGGAACGACCTGCGCCACCGCGTGCACGGGTTCGACGAAAAGGAGGTCTCCGCGGTGCGCGTGACCGTGACGGAGACCTGGGGCGATCCTTCCGCCCGTATCTTCGAAATCCGCGTCTACTGAGCGGCGCGTTCAAAGTCCGGAGCGGACTGCGATGAGGCGATGAGAGACGTGCTCAGAACGGGCGGACGCGGAGATTGCGGAACGCGACCGTCATCGCCGGGCCCTGGTGGAGCTGGAGGGCGATGTGTCCGCGCGCGGGGAGGAACGACGCGCGCGGATCCTCCACGGACGTCGTCCGCACGCCGTTGATCCAGACGGTGATCGAACGGTCCTTGACGACGACGCGGATGTCGTTCCACTGCTCCTTGCGGTAGATCTCCTGGAGCTTCTTCCCGTCCGCGAAGCGCGTGACCGTCTTCCTGCCCTCGGCGTCGATCGCGACGTCGGCCCCGCGTTCGCCGACGAGATGCTGCTTCGGGTGGTAGAGGAAGCCGACGTAGTTGCCGCCGCCGTCCATGTCCGCCTGGTAGCCGTTGTCGCCGATGAACTGCGGGAGGCAGCGCAGCTGGATGCCGGAGTTGGCGCCGGCGGAGAGGCGGAATTCGGCGCGCAGCTCGAAGTCCGCGAACGTCTCGGCCGTGTAGACGAGGTGGTGGTTCGGCTTGCAGAGGCGCTCCGGGGTGGAGGCGCCGAGGATCGCGCCGTCCCTGACCGAGAAGTAGCCGTCCTGCTGGCTCCAGCCCGAGAGGTCCTGTCCGTTGAAGATCGGGCGGAAGAGCGCCTGCTCGATTCCGGGCACGGTGCCGCGCTTCTCGAGGGTCTCGAGGATGCGCGCGAGGGCGGCGCGGTGGTCGCCCGTGGCCGCGGCGCAGGCGTCCACGAGGGGCTTCGCGACGGCGGCGGGCAGGCGGCAGCCGGCGAGTTCGGCCTCGAGGTTCTCCGGCGTGACGGTCGACATCTGCGGGCCGTCTCCGATCTGGTAGACGAGGCGGAGCTCCTTGACGTGTCCAGGCGCGGGGTCGTGGGCGAAGCCGCCGTGTCCCGCAAGGCGGTTCGAGGCCATGATGGCGCGGGAGCCGGCGCGGACGAGTTCGGAGACCATGTCCCGGACGTCGGCGACGGGGCGCTGGACGACCTCTCCCTTGTCGTTGCGGACCTGGTCGGGGCCGAAGTAGCCGTATTCGGCCTTGAGGACCTTGATGTCGGCCTGGTCCGCGACGAACGCGCGCGACGCGAGGCGGATGAGGGAGCCGACGAGCCGGTCCTCCCGCGGCATGTCCTTCAGCAGGTCGAGCAGGAGGGGCAGGTCGTTCGCATCGCAGAGCGTGGCGAACGCCTTGAAGACCTCGGCCCGGACGCCCGCGGCCCTTGTCGTGCGGGCGAGCTCGCAGAGACGGGGCAGGACGGCGCGGACCCGGCGGTCCCCGAGGACGCCGAGGGCGAGCTTCGCCTTGCGCGTGTCGGGGTCCGCGGCGAGGGCGAGCATCGCGTCGACGACGGCGTCGTTCGGGAAGCCGACGAGCTGGCGACGGGCGAGCGTGGCCGGGAATCCGCCCGCGAGGGCCTGTTCGACGAGCAGGGGGATCTGCTTGGGCTCGCCGTTCTGGACGGGCGTCTTCGGCGGGAAGGCGGTGAGGGTGGCGGCCGCCCCGGCGTAGCCCGGGGGGACGGGCGTGGCGCGGAGGCGGCGGGTGGCCTGGAGGGCGGCGCGGCGCTTCGGATCCTTCAGGGACTGTTCGGCGGCGGCCAGCGCGGCGTCCGCCTCGGGGCCGGGGATGTTCTGGAGGGCGTGGCGGGCGGCGTGGAAGAGCACCGGGTCGGCGGCGTCCGCCAGCAGGGCGGCGAGGGCGGGAACGGCCGCCGGGGTGCCCTTGTGGCCGAGTTCCTGGCAGGCGGTCGCCCGGTCGTTGAGGTCGTTTTCCTGCAGGACGGCGAGCAGTTCGGGCTCGGACATGCGGAAGGCGGGGTGCTTCAGTTCAGCCGCGACCAAGGTGAAGGCCGTGGCGAGGAGCAGGGCTGCAAGGGACTTCTTCATTTCAAATCTCAAATTTCAGTTTTCGGTTTTCGGGCTTCGGACTTTGGATTTCAGTCAACCTTCAACCTTCAGCGTTAAACGACATCTAGAGGATCTCCCAGCCCGGCCGCTGGGCGCGGGCGAGGAGCCGGTTGGCTTCGGGGTCGTTGACGAACCGCTCCTGCGCGGGGTCCCAGGTCAGGTCGCGGCCGAGCCACTGGGCGATGTTGGCGCAGTGGACGGTCGTCATGGAGCGGTGGGTGAGGACGGGGTTGGCGATCGTCTTGGTGCGGGAGCGGACGGAATTCAGGAACTGGCGGAGGTGGTTCTGTCCCGTGTAGCCGGTGCGGACGCAGTAGTCGGCGAGGATCTTCTGGTAGTCGGCGAGGAGGGAGGGGCGGGAGACCTCGGGCAGCGAATAGCCGTCCGCGCAGGAGACCCAGCCCTCGGTGCCGACATAGCGGATGCCGCAGGTGCCGCGCCAGCCGCGCTGGCAGGTGACCATCTCGACGCCGTTCGCGAAGCGCATCGAAAGGCCGTCCGGGCAGGCCGCGTGCACGCAGGGATAGAAGACGGGGGAGGTGTCCTCGGCGCCGAGGGCGTCATGGCACTGGGCGAAGGTGTGGGAGCCCCATTCGCCGATCACGCCCGTGTAGAGGTCGTGGTCGCGGTGCCAGGCGCCGCGCAGGTACTGTTCGTTGAAGGGGCGCCAGGGGCAGGGGCCGAGCCAGGCGTCCCAGTCCACGACGTCGCGGGGCGGTTCGGGCTGCGCGGGCAGCCAGCGGCGCTGGAGGTGCACGGTGCCGCCGGGGGCGAGGTGGGCGTAGACCTTCCTCACCTCGCCGAGACGGCCGAGGCGGAGGAGCTCGTTGCAGACGACGAAGTTCGGCTCGCTCAGGCGCTGCATGCCGGCCTGGTAGACGCGGCCGTGCGCCTTCGCGGTGGCGACGAGGGCCTGTCCTTCCTGGACCGTCATGGTGGCGGGCTTCTCGGTGTAGACGTCCTTGCCGGCGCGCATCGCGAGGATGGAGGCGCAGGCGTGCCAGCGGTCCGACGTCGCGATGAGGACCGCGTCGATGTCCGGCCGGGCCAGCATCTCCTTCATGTCGATGTACTGCGCGCAGTCCGCGTTGCCGTAATGGGCGTCGGCCATCGCCTTGATGGCGTCGCGCCGTTCCTTCCGGACGTCGCAGATGGCGACGAACTGGACGTCCTTCTCGGGCAGGACCCAGCTACGCAGGTCGCCCGTGCCGCGGTTGCCGAGGCCGATGGCGCCCATGACGATGCGGTTGGAGGGCGCGACGGCGCCGTCGCGCCCGAGGGCGGAGGCGGGGACGAGGGCGGGAAGGGCGCAGGCGGCGGCCGCGCGGGACAGAAAGGCGCGGCGGGTGGATGGTTTCTGGGGCATGGTTCCTCCGAATTGTAAATTCGCCACCAGTATACAGTAAACCTCCGACGAATTGCAAATCTTTTGGTATAATACCCGGCAATTTTCGGACAACCATGGAGACGACGATGTTCAAGCCGGTATCGAACAAGGCCCAGTTCCCGCAGATGGAGATGGAGATTCTCAAGTACTGGGCCGCGGGCGATGTGTTCAAGAAGTCCCTCGCGCGCAACGCGGGCAAGGAGCGCTACAAGTTCTACGACGGGCCCCCGTTCGCGACGGGCCTGCCGCACTACGGCCATCTGCTCGCCGGCACGATCAAGGACATCGTCCCCCGCTACCAGACGATGCGCGGCAAGTACGTCGAGCGCCGCTTCGGCTGGGACACGCACGGCCTGCCGATCGAGGCCCTCGCGCAGGACGCCCTGGGCGTCTCGGGCACGCCCGAGATCAAGGCGCTGGGCGTGGACAAGTTCAACGAACAGTGTCGTTCGATGGTGCTGAAGTACGTCTCCGAATGGCGCAAGACCGTCACGCGCATGGGCCGCTGGGTCGACTTCGACCACGACTACAAGACCATGAACCCGGACTTCATGGAGACGATCTGGTGGGTGTTCAAGCAGCTCTGGGAGCAGGGCCGCGTCTACAAGAGCCACCGCATCATGCCGTATTCGTGGAAGCTCTCCACGCCGCTCTCCAACTTCGAGGCCGGCTCGAACTACAAGGACGTGCAGGACCCGACGGTCACGGTGCGCGCGAAGGCGCTGGCGGCCGAGAGCGCGGCGATGAAGGACCTCCTCGCGAAGGAGCCGACGGTCTACCTGCTGATCTGGACGACGACGCCCTGGACGCTGCCCGAGAACCTGATGATGTGCGCGGGCGCGTCGATCGACTACGTCGCGGTGCGCGACGTCACGGACGCGGCGAAGCCGGTCTACGTCATGGCGAAGGCCCGCCTGCCGCACATCTTCAGGAAGGCCGATCAGTACGAGGTCGTGGCCGAGTTCAAGGGCACGGAGCTGAAGGGCACCGAGTACGAGCCGATCTTTCCGTACTTCGCGGACAAGAAGGCCGAGGGCGCGTTCCGCGTGCTGAACGACGACTACGTCACGACCGACGACGGCGTCGGCATCGTCCACATCGCGCCGGCGTACGGCGAGGACGACTTCCGCGTCTGCAGGGAAGCGGGCATGCTCGCCATCGTCGACCCGCTCGACTCGAGCTGCAACTTCACGGAGCAGGTCCCCGAGTACGCGGGCCGCTTCTGCAAGGACTGCGACAAGGACATCATCAAGCGCCTCAAGGCGGAGGGCAAGCTCGTCCACCAGGCGACGATCACCCACTCCTACCCGTTCTGCGACCGTACGGACACGCCGCTCATCTACCGCGCCATCGACGCGTGGTACGTGAAGGTCGAGGACCTGCACGAGAAGCTCGCCGCGAACAACGACGGCGTGCACTGGACGCCGGAGTACGTCGGCGACAAGCGCTTCGGCAACTGGCTGAAGGACGCCCGCGACTGGAACATCAGCCGCAACCGCTTCTGGGGCAGCTGCATCCCGGTGTGGATCAACGACGCCGATCCGGACGACATGATCTGCGTCGGCTCCATCGCGGAGCTCGAGGCGCTCAGCGGCCAGAAGGTGACGGACCTCCACAAGCACTTCGTGGACAAGATCGTCATCGAGAAGGACGGCAGGACCTACCACCGCACGCCCGAGGTGCTCGACTGCTGGTTCGAGAGCGGCTCGATGCCGTACGCCCAGCAGCACTACATGGGCGGCGCGGACGGGAAGCCGGACCTCGCGAACTTCTCCGACTTCTTCCCGGCGGACTTCATCGCCGAGGGCCTCGACCAGACGCGCGGCTGGTTCTACACGCTCATGCTGCTCGGCACGATGCTCTTCGGCAAGAGCCCCTACCGGAACGTGGTGGTCAACGGCCTCGTCCTCGCGGAGGACGGCAAGAAGATGTCCAAGCGCCTGAAGAACTACCCCGACCCGACGCTGATGCTGGACACGTACGGCGCGGACGCGATCCGCCTCTACATGATCTACTCGCCGGTCGTGCGCGCCGAGAACCTCAAGTTCTCCGAGAACGGCGTGAAGCAGCTCCTCCGCGACCTGCTCATCCCGTGGTGGAACGCCTATTCCTTCTTCGTCACCTACGCGAACGTGGACGGGTTCCACGACGCGGAGGTCGTCGTGCCGGATTCGGACAACGTGCTCGACAAGTGGATCTGCAGCTCGATGGAGACGCTCATCGCGGACGTCACGGCCGCGATGGACCAGTACGACCTGCAGCGCGCGGTGCGCCCGTTCGTGGCCTTCATCGAGGATCTCACGAACTGGTACATCCGCCGCAGCCGCCGCCGCTTCTGGAAGAGCACGGACGACGGCGACAAGCTCAGCGCCTACCGCACGCTCCGCTACGTGCTCGTGCAGCTCTCGAAGGTCGCCGCCCCGTTCACGCCGTTCATCAGCGAGACGATCTACCGCAATCTGAAGGGCGCCTCCGACCCGGAGAGCGTGCACCTGTGCGACTTCCCGACGGCCCGCGCCGGCGCCCGCGACCTCAAGCTCGAGCAGGAGATGGCCGCCGTGCAGGCGATCGTCAAGCTCGGCCGCCAGCTGCGCGTCGACAACGACCTGAAGGTCCGCCAGCCGCTTTCGAAGATCCTCGTGGCGGGCGTCGACACGAAGCTCGACGACCTGCTGCTCGACGAGCTGAACATCAAGGCGGTCGAGTACATCGCCGACGAAACGGCGCTCTGCGACGTGAGCTTCAAGGCGAACTTCAAGACGCTCGGCAGGAAATGCGGGCCGAAGATGAAGGCCGTCGCCGCGGCGATCGCCGCCATGACCTCCTTCAATGGTTCCGCCGCGGTCGAGGGCTTCGAACTGACGGCCGAGGACGTGCTCGTCACGCGCAAGCCGAAGGCGGGCATGGTCGTCGCCTCCGAGGGCGCGGTCGTGGTCGGTCTCGAGACGGCCCTGACCCCCGAGCTGGTCGCCGAAGGCCTCGCCCGCGAGTTCGTCAGCAACGTCCAGTCGATGCGCAAGGAGGCGGACTTCGAGGTCACGCAGCGCATCGCGGTGACGGTCGAGGCGGACGCCGAGCTGCGCGCCGCGCTCGAGGCGCACGCCGACTACGTGAAGGCCGAGACGCTCGCCACCACCCTCGCCTACGCGGCCTGCCCGGACGCGCACGAGGTCGACCTGAACGGCCACGCCGCGCGCATCGCGGTGGCGAAGGCCTGATTCCGTTTCCCCAACACACTCCAAAAGGATACTGCAGATGAAAATCGCGATTGGCTCCGATCACGGTGGCTTTGAACTGAAGAAGGCGATCCTCGCCAAGTACTCGGACGCGGAATTCGTGGACTTCGGTCCCGAATCCGCGGATCCCTGCGATTATCCCGACTACGCCGACGA
>JAEDMN010000236.1 GCA_016302985.1 Kiritimatiellia bacterium
CGGCGCCGCGCAGCAGGTCGCCGCTCGACACGTGCTTGAGATTCGCGTTCTCGGAGGCGAGCTTGCCCGCGACCGTGCCCTTCCCCGAACCCGGAGCGCCCAGCAGAATGACGATGTTCATTTTCTTTCCTTTGGTTTTAGATTTACTTGGAAGAGGATCTAGCCCTTGATCGGGCTGTACTTCGGCACGAGCGTCTTCATGATCGTCCACGCGACGAGGTACGCGACCGCGCAGCAGCAGAACACGATCATGTAGCCCGCCGGCTTGCCGGCGAAGCCGCAGAACGTGAACGCCGAGCCCTGCGTCTCCGCGTAGGTGAAGAGCGAGCCCGCGCACTTGTTGATGATGAAGGAGCCGACGCCGCCCGCCATCGCGCCCATGCCCGTGACGGAGGCGATCGTGGACTTCGGGAACATGTCGCCGACCGTCGAGAAGATGTTCGCGCTCCAGGCCTGGTGACCCGCGGCCGCGAGGCCGATGAGAACCGCCGGGAACCACACGCTGATGCCCGCGAGCGGCTGCGTGATCAGCGCGGCGAGCGGGAAGAACGCGAAGATCAGCATCGCGCGCATGCGGCACATGTACGGATTGCCGCCCATCATGCCCTTGTTGATGAAGAACGTCGGCAGCTTGCAGCCGTAGATGGAGACGACCGTCACGATCAGGTAGAGCGTGAAGATGAGCGCCTGGCCCATGCCGGTGGTCGGGCCGTGGCCCTGCTCCTTGAAGTACGCCGGCGCCCAGAAGAGGTAGAACCACCACACGCCGTCCGTGAAGAACTTGCCGACGATGAAGCTCCAGGTCTGGCGGAAGGTGAAGCACTTCAGGAACGAGATCGGCTTCTCCTCGGCGGCCGCGGGCGTCGTCGCCGCCGCGGGTTCGGCGGCCTCGTCCTGCGAGATGTAGGCGAGCTCGGCCTTGTCCACGAACTTCGAGGCCTGCGGCTTCGTGTACAGCCACTGCCAGAAGAACATCCAGATGAAGCCCGCGCCGCCGATGATGATGAAGGCCATCTGCCAGCCGAACCACTTCGCGAGCACCGGAATCGTGAGCGGCGCCGCGAGCGCGCCGACGGACGCGCCGGCGTTGAAGATCGACGTCGCGAACGCGCGGTCCTTCTTCGGGAAGTACTCGGCCGTCACCTTGATGGCGGCCGGGAAGTTGCCCGCCTCGCCCAGCGCCAGCACGGCGCGGCAGCCGAGGAAGAGCCACACGGAGACGCCCGCGACGGCCGCCGCGACGTCGCCCGTCGCCTTCACGAGCTCGGCCGTCTTCGAAACGCCGTCCACGAAGAAGCAGGTCGCGATGTCGCAGCCCGCGTGCAGGCAGGCGCCGAGGGACCACACGAAGATCGCCCAGAGGTAGCCCTTCTTGGTGCCCATCCAGTCCACGAACTTGCCGGCGAAGAGGCAGGACGCCGCGTAGATCAGGGAGAACCACGCCGTGATCGTGCCGTAGTCGGCGTCCGACCAGTGGAACTCGGGCCTGATGAAGTCCGGGAACGTCAGGGACAGCACCTGGCGGTCGAGGTAGTTCACCGTGGTGGCCACGAACAGGAGGGTGCACATCACCCACCGGAACTTCGTCATCCTGGTTTCGCTCATGTCTTCTTTCCTGCCTTCTTCTTGGTGTCCAGAAACTCCTGCATCCGCTCCATCGTCTCCGCGCTGAGGATGTGCTCCATCAGGCAGGCGTCCTTCTCCGCGTTCGCCTCGCTCACGCCGAGCTTCACCAGGAACGCCTTGATCCGCGTGTGTCGGCCGAGCACCTGCGCCGCCACGCGCGCGCCCTCCGCGGTCAGCTCGATGTTGCCGTACGGCTCCTGCGACGCGAGGCCGAGCTTCTTCAGCTCGCTGATCGCCTTCACCACGCTCGGCATCTTCACATGGAGCGCCAGCGCGACGTCGCGCACGCGCGCCGATCCGCGGTCCTGGATCAGCACGTGGATCTCCTCGAGATAGTCTTCAAGCGATTTCGTCATGGCGGAAGCCGTCTGAAACGTTGAACGTTCGAAGTTGGAGGCCGGCGCGTCAGCCCTGGGGCGCCGGCTCGGACGGCTCCGTTTCAACCGTCCCGGCCGCGACCGGCTCCGCGGGCCCGGCCGGCATCTTCGGCGTCAGGGTCACGAGGTCGCGCGTCGGGTTGCGCTTCGCGAACTCGCGCGCGAAGGCGCGGTAGGCCTCGGCACCGCGGCAGGACGGGTCGTAGAACACGACCGGCTGGCCGTAGCTCGGCGCCTCGCTCGTGCGCACGTTGCGCGGGATCATCGTCTCGAAGACCTTCTCGCCGAAGTGCGCGCGCACCTCCGCGATCACGTCCTGCGAGAGGCGCGTGTTCGCGTTCACCATCGTCATGAGGATGCCGTTGAGCTCGAGCGCGGGGTTCGCCCCGTTCGCCTTGAGGCGCGCGATGAGGTTCTGCATCACGCTCAGTCCCTCGAGGGCGTAGTACTCGGCCTGCATCGGCACGAGGATGCCGTCCGCCGCCGCGAGCGTGGACGTCATGAGGATGCCGAGCGACGGCGGGCAGTCCAGCAGGATGTAGTCGAAGACGTTCGCGTCGCGGATGGCCTGCAGCACGTTCCGCACGACCTGCAGCCGGTCGGGGCGCTGCGCGAGGTCGATCTCGCTGCCGGAGAGGTTCACCTCGGACGGGATGACGTTCAGGTTCTCGTACGGCGTCGCCTGGATCATGTCCGCGATCTGCTGCTGCCCGATGAGGCACGGATAGAGGGACACGCCCTCCTGCGGCTGCAGGCCGAGGCCCGTCGTCGCGTTCGCCTGCGGGTCGAGGTCGATGACGAGCACCGTGCGGCGCATCTTCGAGAGCGCCGCCGCGAGGTTCACCACCGTCGTGGTCTTGCCCACGCCGCCCTTCTGGTTGGCGATCGCCACCACGCACGTCTTGATCCTGGGTTCCATCTACACGCCCCTCACGAGTTTGAAGAATCTGTCCTGAAAGCGCTCGAACACGCCCTTCCGCCGCAGGAAGGCGCCGAGCTCCTTGACCAGCCGCGGATCGGCCTCCGCCTTCGCGAAGGCGCCCTCGACCTCGTCGCGCAGCGCCTCCGGCAGGAGGTCCTGCTCCTCGCGCCGCCGCGCCTCCTCGAGGTCGCGCACGTTGTACGGCACGGACGCGCCCGCGTGCAGCAGGAAGAAGTGCACGAGCGAGACGTCCCACGGGTCGTCCACGCCCTGGATCACCGCCGCGAAGTCGTCCCGCGTGTTCACCACGTCGGCCACCACGCGCGCCGTCACGGCCTCCATCGAGTCCGTCACCACCTGCTCGCTGAACGCCTCCTGCGACAGCTGGTAGCCGTACTGCAGGATGCGCACCGACTCGGGATGCCGCTTCATGAACTCGAGGTACTGGCGGGCCTGCTCGCCGAAGCCCTCCATGCCGTCCCGCGCGTACGCCTCGGGCATGATCAGCGCGGGCTTGTGCGCCAGCAGCCGCCCCTCGCGCACGCGCACCTTTCCGGGATCGTCCGGCAGCTCCGCGATGTGCCGGTAGTTGACGCGCGTCTCGCCGAAGGTCTCGAGGGCGCGGGACGGCCCGCGCACCACCTTCGTGTGCTGCACGGCGTACCAGAAATCGAATTGTCGAGTGCCCTTCTGCATAGGTGGAAGATAATAGCAGAAATCGGCCGCGGAAACAAGGGCGCGCGGGGGCGCGGAACGCGCTAGAGGGGGCGGCGGAGGAGGACCGCGTCGCCGGCGATTTCCGGACCCGGCGCCGGACGCCACGCCGCGTCGGCGCGGAAGATGAGCGGCGGCTTCCGCAGCGGCGCGTTCAGCTCGGGCGCGCGCAGCAGCGCCTCGAAGTCCACCCATGCCGCCCGTTCGCGCTGCACCCACGCGACCGCGAGATACGTCGCGTCGCGGCCCATGAAGTCCCATTTCGGCGCGTTGAAGCACCGGATCGCGAAGACGAAGCCGCCTGCGGCCGCGACCCCCTCGTAGCCCGCCTCGCCCGCGTCGAAGTCCGGCAGCGGCCCCAGCAGCGACCGGCACCGGTCGAGCGCCGCGTACGGAATCGCGCTCTTCAGGTACGACCACGCGAGCCCGTGGTCCGCGGTGTACACCGCCAGCGGGAACGCCCCCGTCATTTCGCATTCCCCGTCTCCGGCGCCGGCGGTTCCCCGCCGTGCAGCCGCAGCGCCTCCGCGGCCGCCGCGACGCCGTTCTCGGCCGCCGCGCGGTACCAGTCGCGCGCCAGCTTCCGGAACTCCTCCGCGTTCTCCGGGGGACGCGAGACGGGCACCGCCTTCCCCTCCTTCGGCAGGTCGATCCGGCGCAGCCACTCCGTCCACCGCGCGCCCGCCTCCTCCTTCGTGCGCACCCAGCCGCCCCAGCCCCAGATGTCGTAGACGCGCGCCAGCCGCTCCTGCGCGGCCGGCAGCCCGCTTTCCGCCGCGTCGCACAGCGCCGCGTGCGCGTCCTGCGGCGAAGCCGCCGCCAGCGCTTCCGCGAACCGCTTCTCCGCCTGCTCCCGCGCCGCCCGCTTCTCCGCCTGCTCCCGCGCCGCCCGCTCCTTCGCCTGCCGCGCGGCTTCGGCCTTCCGCTCGGCCTCCGCGCGTTCAGCGGCCGCCTTCCGCTCGGCCTCGGCCTTCCGCCGCGCGGCCCGCTTCTCCGCTTCGGCCTCGCGCTGCATTGCGGCCTTCAGCTCGGCG
>JAEDMN010000237.1 GCA_016302985.1 Kiritimatiellia bacterium
GTGGTCGCCGCCCAGCCAGAGGTATTCGCTGCGGTAGAGTCCGACGCCCTGCGCCCCGAACGCCGCGAAGCCGCCCATCGGCACGCCGGGCTGCGCGTTCGCGCAGAACCGGACCGGCGCGCCGTCCTTCGTCGCGCCGACGCGCTCGCGGTCCTCCTCGAGGAGCGCGAACAGTTCGCGTTCGCGGTGGACAAGCCGCGCGAAGTCCGCACAGGTCGCGAGGTCCGGATTGACCGTGACGGCGCCGTTGGTGCCGTCCAGCAGCACCTCGTCGCCGGGCTTCACCCGCGCCACGACGTCACCCAGTCCGACGACGGCGGGAATGCCGAGCGCGCGCGCCAGCAGCGCGACGTGGGAGGTCGCGGACCCGCGGTCCGTCGCGAAGCCGAGCACGAGGCCGCGCGGCAGCGCGACGGTTTCGGACGGCGTCAGGTCGGCGGCGACGACGATCACGGGCTCCTGAATCTGGGCGAACGCGTTCGCGGTCTTGCCCATGAGGTTGCCCAGGATGCGGCGTTCGATGTCGTCGACGTCGCGGATCCGCTCCCGCAGATAGGGATCCTTCATCCGGCCGAACACGTCGCGGAAGCTCGCGGCCGTGCGGCGGAGCGCCGCCTCCGCGTTCAGGCGGTCCGTGCGGATGTACTGCTCGATCGACCCGACGATCGAGGCGTCGTCGAGCATCACGAGATGGTTGTCGAAGATCTCGGCCGCGCTCTCGCCACGGCCGCGCAGTTCGGCGGAAAGCGCCTCGATCTGCGCCCGCGTCTCGGCGCGCGCCGCATGGAAGCGGGCGAGCTCCGGCAGCACGCGGTCGGGCGCGATGGTGTATTCGGGCACGGAGAGCTGCTCGTCCGGACGGTGCACGAAGACCGGACCCGCGGCAAAGCCGCGGGACACCGCGATGCCGGAGATGGTCACCATCGCCGGGCGCGCGCCTTCCTGCCTCTCTCCGGACGGACCGCTCACTGCTCGTCGGGGATGTTGAACTTGCGCTGGACGAGGGCGTCGAGTTCCTCGAGGACCTCCTTCGCCTGCGGACCGGTCGCCGTGACGACGAGCTTCGTCCCGCACACGGCCTCGAGCGTCATGAGCGCCATGATGGACTTGCCGCTCACCACGTTGCCGTCCTTCTCGACCTCGACGTCCGCATCGTAGCGGGAGGCGATCTTCGCGAAGAGGCCCGCCGGACGGACGTGCAGTCCGTACTTGTTCAGCAGGACGAGTTCCTTCGTTTCCTTCTGGTCTGCCATGGTCATACCCTTTCTAAATCATTTCGCAGCCTGCAGCGCCCGGGCGCAGAGGTGCGCGTCGAGCTCCCGGACGGCATCGTGACCCGCGGCAAGCAGCTTGTACTGCTGCGCGGCCGTCTCGACGAGGTTCACGAGATCACGTCCGGCCGAGACGGGGATCGTGACCTGCGGGACCTCGACGCCGAGGATCGTGCGCGTGCGGCGCTCCTCCCCCGTGCGGTCGAGGTTGCCTTCCGTCTCGCCGATCCCCTTGAAGGTGATCACGAGATCCAGCTTCTTCTCCGCGCGGACAGCGGTCACGCCGAAGATGCTGGGAACGTGGATGATCCCGATGCCGCGGATCTCCATGTAGTTGCGCGTGGCCTCCGAAGCCGAGGCGAAGAGCAGGTTGCAGGCGACGTCCTTGCGGATGCAGGTGAGGTCGTCCGCGACGAGCGCGTTGCCGTGCTTGACGAGTCCGAGCGCCGTCTCGCTCTTGCCGAGGCCCGGCGCGCCCTCGAGCATGACCCCGAGGCCCGCGACCTCCACGGTCGTTCCGTAGAGCCGCGTCTTCGGCGCATGCAGCTTCTCGAGCACGAACGCGGCCTGGTGGAAGAAGACGCGCGTCAGCAGCGTGGTGCGGAGCACCGCCGCGCCCGCACGTTCCGCGAGCTCGGCGATTTCCCGCGGGACGTCCATCCCGCAGGCGAAGATGAGGCAGTAGGCGTTGCGGTCGAAGAGCGCCTGCAGGCGCTCCAGCCGCAGCGCCGGCTCGAGACTCTCGAGGTAGGCGCGCTCCGCCTGCCCGATCACCTGCAGCCGACGCCAGGCGAAGAACCCGTAGAACCCCGTGAGCGCGAGACCAGGGCGGTTGCACATCGGCTCGAGGACCTCGTGCGACAGCCCGGCCCCGCCCACGACGACCTCCATGTGCAGGCGCTCCGCGCCCTCCGCGACGAACTCGCGGAGGGTGAAGGGCGTCTGCGTGCCGGAGGCCCGTTCTGCGGAATCAGCGCACATGCGGACCGCTTCAGTTGCGCGGGGAGCCCGCGCGCGCGGCGCGGACGTTGCCCTTGCGCGCCTTCACGCGCATCTTGAGCAGCTGGCGCTCGGCACGGGCCGCGGCGGCGTCGATCACGCTCTTGCCGCTCTCGCTGAACTCCTTCGCGCCCACGGCCACCTCGCCGAGGCGGTTCGCCACGACTTCGGCCATGTACATGTGCTTCTTCACGTCGACGTCGACCACGACCGCGACCTTCGTCACCTTCGGGAAGGCGACCTGAAGACGCTCCATCCGCTTCTGCGCATACTCCTTCAACGACTCGATCTTGACATCGCTATGGCGCATCGTCACTTCGATGGACATGTTCTTTCTCCTTGTCTGGATGGTTCTCTTTCTCCGGCGGACACCCATCCGCCGCTACATTCTGAAATTCTCGCCGAGATAGAGGCGGCGCGCCTCCTCGTCGTTCACCAGGTGTTCGCTCGTGCCCTCGCAGAGCAGGCGGCCGTTGTACACCAGATAGGCCCGGTCCACGACGTTCAGCGTCTCGCGCACGTTGTGGTCCGTGATCACCACGCCGAGCCCCTGCTTCCTGAGGTTGCGCACGATCTCCTGGATGTCGTGCACGGCCAGCGGGTCGACGCCGGCGAACGGCTCGTCCAGCATCAGCACCGAGGGGCGCCGCACCAGCGCGCGCGCGATTTCGAGCTTGCGGCGCTCGCCGCCGGAGAGCGTGTACGCGGGCTGCTTCGCGACCTTCATCAGGTCGAGGGAGGCCAGCAGCTCCTCGCAGCGCGCGTCGCGGTCCTTGCGGGACATCTTCAGCGTCTCGAGGATCGCCATGACGTTGTTCCACACGCTCAGCTTGCGAAAGATGCTCGCCTCCTGCGCCAGGTAGCCCAGCCCGTTCCGCGCCCGCATGAACACGGGGAGGTTCGTCAGGTCCTTCCCGCGGAACGTGACCGACCCGCTATTGGGCTTGACGAGGCCGACCACCATGTAGAACGTCGTCGTCTTGCCGGCGCCGTTCGGCCCGAGCAGACCGACGATTTCACCGCAGCTGACCTGCAGGGACATCCCGTTCACGACCGTGCGGTCCCCGTAGACCTTGACCAGGTCCTTCGCGACCAGGTCGGCTTCCCCGGACGGCGCCGCCATGGGGACGGTCGTCCCCCGGTCGCTCTCGCGGGCCATCTCGGCCATCGCCTTCAGCACTGGATCGTCGCTCACCACGGTCTCATTCCGCCTTCTTGCCGCCCAGGGGACCGCCCAGGATGTCCTTCGGACCGCCCTTCATGCCCCGCGTCTTGATGACCGGCTTCTCGACACTCGCGGTCTCGGAGTCGAACCAGTACGTGATGCGGAGCCCCGCGATTTCGCTCGCATCGTCGCCCTTCCGACCGCCGGCGTCGCGCAGCCAGGCCGGATTCTGCTCGTCGCCGTACATCACGATCCGCGACGCGGCCTTCGTGTAGACGGCCTTCTGGCAGCCCGCGGACTTCATCTCGTTCGTGAGCGACACGTTGCCAAGCGCGACGAGCCGCTTCAGGTCGTTCGTCCCGTCCAGGAACACGAACATGCGGTCCGCGTGCATCTGGTACTGCTCGTCGTCGACATACACGTTGCGGTCAAAGAGGATGATGCCCTCCTTGCGGTCGTAGTCCGTGCGGTCCGCCGTGATCACCGCCGGACGGCCGGTGAGCTTCTTCTTGCCCTTCGCCGCCGCGACGGCCCCGCCCGCGGCGGAGGTTTCCTCGGTGACGTCGGGCCGGTCGCCCGCCGCCTGCAGCTTCTTCTTCGGGGCCGGGCGCTCGTCCGGATCGGGGTTCGCCAGGTATGCCGCGCGCTTCTCCGCGCTCGCCTTCGCGGCTTCGGCCTTCTCGGCCTTGCGCTCCGCCGCGGCCTTCTCGGCCTCGGCCTGCTCGAGCTTCGACTCCGCCTGCTCGACCTTGGACTCCGCGGCCGCGCGCGCCCGCTCGGCCTTCTCGCGCGCCGCCTTCTCCGCCGCGACCTGCTCGCGCAGGCTCTTCATCTCGGCCTCCTGGCGGGCCTTCGCCTCCGCGGCCTCCTGGGCCTTGCGCGCGGCTTCGCGCTCCGCCGCGAGGCGGGCCTTTTCCGCAGCCGCCTTCTCGGCCTCCGCCTTCGCCTTGTCGGCCTCCGCCTTCGCCTTGTCGGCAGCCGCCTTCTCGGCCTCCGCCTTCGCCTTCCGCGCAACGGCCTCGCGCTCCAGCGCGAGACGGGCCTCCGCCTCGGCCTTCGCCTTCTCGGCCGCAGCCTTCTCCGCCTCGGCCCGCGCCCGGTCGGCCGCGGCCTTCGCCGCGTCCGCCTTCGCCTTCCGCGCGGCGGCTTCCTGCTCCGCGGCGAGACGGGCGTTGGCCTCGGCCCGCGCCTTCGCCTCCGCGAAACGGCGGTCGACGTCGGCCTTCGCCG
>JAEDMN010000238.1 GCA_016302985.1 Kiritimatiellia bacterium
GCTTTTCTAGCTTTTCTAGCTTTTCTAGCTTTTCTAGCTTTTCTAGCTTTTCTAGCTTTTCTAGACACGTGGAAGTGCGGCCGCCGGATATGCTATACTCGTTCCATGAAACTCACCTACCTGGCCTGCGCGTTCGCGCTTCTTCCCCTCGCCGGTTCCGCCGACGCAATCTCCTTCGACGCGCGCTCGGGCGCGCTCGCCGTCGAGCAGGACGGCGTGCCGCTCTGGACCAGCGGCGCGCACGGACTCTGGCGCCTGCGCTTCCGCGACGGCTCGTTCCTCTCCGCCGCCGACTTCGCCACGAACGCGGTCGCCGGCGGACACTTCACGTGCACGCGCACGGGCGCGGCCGCGCGTCTTTCCTGGACTTCGCCGCGCGCCGACGTCGTGGTCGAATCCACGCCCTCCGCGGACGGCTCCTCGGCCGATCTCCGCGCCGCGGTCACGCCCCGCGCCGGCGAGTCGCTCATGCTCGACTTCCCCGCGCACCTGCGCTTCCCCGCCGAAACCGTGAAGGACTTCGTCTATCCCGGACGCGGCATGGGCGGCCCCGGCCTCGCCTTCAACGCGAAGTTCTTCCTGCCCTCCGCGCCCGATTCGCCACACGGCTGGGACCGGGCGCACAAGTCCGGCGCCGGCTACGCCCGCCTCTACGGCGGCAACCTCCGCATGCAGCCCATGGACGCCGAACCCGTCGCGCTCAAGGTCACGGACGCGGGGCGCGCCTGGCTCGGGCACGGGCCCGCCCGGCGCTTCGACGCCTGGAAGCGCCCCGTGATCCGCCCGCCCGCCCCTGGCCAGAGCGACCTCGTGCTCATCGACACCGAATTCGGTCCCTACCTCTCGGCGAAGCGCTTCGGCGGCACGGGAGCCCTCTGGCGCTTCGGCGTCGCGGACGGTTCGTCCTCCCGCGACCGAGTCCCGCCCGCCGAGACCTTCGCCGTGCGCCACCTGCTGCCGCGCCTCGCCGAAAAGGCCCCCGGCCGCACGAAGGTCGCCCTGGTCGCGCTCGCCTGCGGACCCAAGGTCGGCGGCTTCGTCCACGCGACGGTCGCGGACTGGCGCACCACGCTCCAGGGCGCCCTCCCCCGCGGCTGCGTCTACGAGGAGATCAAGACCATCCCCGCCCTTCTCCGCGCCCTCGCCGCGCAGGACCACCTTCTCGTCGTCAATCCCTACGGCGAGTTCTTCCCCGTGGACGCCCCCGAGAACTACCTCGCCCGCATCGACGACCTCCGCGCCTTCGTGAAGTCCGGCGGCAACTGGCTCGAGACCGGCGGCTACTCCTTCTACTACGCCCTCCATCCCGGGAAGTACCTCTCCTGCTCGGCGCCCTATCCGCCGCTCTTCTCCGACTTCGCGCAGCTCGCGACGACGGACGGACGACGCGTCGCGCTCTACGGCGTGCAGCCGCGTCCCGCGCACGAACCCTGGAGGAATCCCGCGCCGTTCGTCCCGGGCGAGACCGGCGTGGGCGCGGACGCGGACGGGGGCTGGTTCTTCCACGCCTTCGCCGCCTACGCGAAGCCCGGCGAGACGGTCCGCACGCCGCGCGTGCGCATCCGCACGGGCGCCACGCTCGACGCCGCGCTCGCGGACTACGCCGCCGCGAACACGCTCGACGTCCCGCTCGCCGCGAAGATCACGGCGCCGGGCGCGCTCGGGAAGTTCAAGCGCGCCCCCCTCCTCCACATCCACGGCACCGCGGCCGGGGTCCGGACCGCGCTCGCGCACGTGCCCGTTCCCTCGATCTACCATCCGTCGAACTACCTCAAGGGCGGCTTCGACAAGGAGTACCCCGACCATCTGCCGCCGCATCCGTCGTACGGCACGATGGACGAGCTCGTCGCGCTCTTCCGGGACGCGCGCGCGCAGGGCCACCTCGTCTCGCCCTACACCAACCCGACCTGGTGGTGCGACCATCCGCGCGGCCCCTCCTTCGTCGCCGCCGGCGAGGCGCCCCTGCTCGTCGGCCTCGACGGCAAGCCCAACCACGAACGCTACGCCCAGAACGACGGCTGGACCATCACCTACTGGCATCCCGACGTCCAGAAGGCGAACCGCAAGACGGTCCGCGAATTCACGCAGGACGCCCCCGTCGACCTCCTGTTCCAGGACCAGTGCGGCGCACGGGGCTGGCACTGGGATTTCAATCCCGCCTCGCCCTCGCCCATGGCCTACGCCGAAGGCGTCGTCTCGATGAACGAGGAGGACTCCCGCGTCGTCCCGCTCGGCACCGAGGACGGCTGGGACCAGGTCGCCAACCGCCAGGCCGCGCTCTGCGGCTGCTCCTGGCGCGTCGTCCCCACCTCGCACCGCCCCGCCTGGCGCGACCAGTACAAGGACGTCTATCCCGCGGACACCTGGCGCATCGAACCCGTCAACCTGCGCCTCTTCCACGACAAGCTGCTCTTCTACATGCACGACCTCGGCGCCTTCGTCACGAACGAGAAGGTCCTCGCCTGGATGTTCGCCCTCGGCTACAACCTCTCCCTCAACGGCGCCGCGCACGACTTCGCCTCGGACACGCCGCGCTTCAAATGGTACGAATGGCTGCACGTCCTGCAGTCCCGCGTCGTCTCCCGCATCGCCGGGCAGCCCCTCCGCGCCTTCCACCACGACCGCGCGCCGCTGCTCGCCCGCTCCGCGCCGGGTGCGGAATCCCCCTGTCCGCCGGACTCCGAAGCGGACGACGGCGTCGTGACCGCGCAGTGGGGCGACGTCTCCGTCGCCGTCAATCTCGGCGACGTGCCGCGCACCGTGGCCGGACGCCGCCTCGCGCCCTACGGCTGGTGGATCGAGGCCCCCGGCCTCCGCTCGGGGCACCTCGCAGGCGAAGACGCCTTCGTCGAGGACGCGTCCGGCCGCTGGGCCCACGCCCCCGACCCCGCCACTGCGCCCGTCCGCCCCACGGAAGCGCAGCGCACGCGTGCCCCCCGCGACCTGCCGGAGACGCCCCGCACGATCGCGGTGGTGGACTTCGGCCCGAAGTTCATCGGCGCCTGGGTGCGCGTCACGCCCGCGGAGTGGGTCCGTGCCTTCGAGTCGGACGCCCAGATCGCAAAGCAGGGCCTGAAGGTCGTGCGCCTGCGCACGTACGCGGAACTCGCCGCCGCGCTGAAGGGCCGCACGGCCTTCGCCGTCGTCAACCCCTACGGCGAATACCTGCCGACCGAGGGGCCCGGCACCTGGGCGAAGACGGTCGACGCCATCCGCGCCTTCGTCGCACAGGGCGGACACTGGGTCGAGACGGGCAGCGCGACGTTCTACACGGCGGGCTGGCTCGACGAGTCCGGCGTCCAGAAGCGCGAGCCCGTCCACGGCGGCGCGTCCCGCATGGGCTTCGCCCTGCAGATGGACGACATCGACGAACCCGCGGTCACGCTGTGCGTCCTGCCGGAGGCGCGGGACTGGTTCCCGGACGCGGTCCGCGGGAAGATCGGCGCCACCCTGTCCTGCGTCAACCGCGGCCTGCTCGACCGGCCCGATTCGCCCCTCACCGCGCTCGTCGCGGACGGACGCGGCCGTGTCTGGCTCGGCTTCCACCAGATCGGCGGCTGGGGTTCGTTCTGGCGCGTCGGCGGCTCCGCCCCCGACCCCGACGCCGTGCGCGCGGCCCTGCCCGCCGCCCTCGCGCACGCGTTCGCCGTCCCGCCCGGGCCCGGGCCCGCCAACGCGCGCCGCCGCGTCGTCAAAGTCAAATGAGGTCCACCATGTCGAGATCACCGCGCTCTACTATCCCGGCACGGAGCACATGCCGGAATGGAACTTCGACCTGATGATCCCCACGGCGCGGAAGTTGGCCGAGCATGCGGACGCCATCCCGGGCCTCCCCTTCTGGCCGACGCTGCCGACGGGCTACGACGACACGTCCCGCGCCTTCCAGCGCGCGTGGGTCACGCACTCCCGCACGCCCGCGAAGTTCCGCGCCGCCTGCGAGGCCGTGAAGGCCGTCTGCGACCGCAAGGGACTGAAGCGCGTCGTCGTCGCGCCCGTGAACGAATGGCAGGAGGGCGGCTACGCCGAGCCGAACGAGGAGTTCGGCTTCGCGATGTACGACACGATCCGCGACGTCTTCTGCACGAAGCCCGCGGAAGGCTGGCCGCCGAACCTCACGCCGAAGGACCTCGGCCGCCCGCTGAAGGAATACCCGCCGATGTTCTTCTCGCCCGTGCAGCGCTGGGACTTCGACCAGGGCACCGAGGGCTGGTACCGCCAGCCGTTCGGCTGCCCCGCGGTCACCTGGAAGGACGGCGCCGTCCACTTCGTCACGACGCGCGACAACCTGTTCAACATGCGCCAGCGGCTCGTCCCCTTCTCCGCGAAGAAGTACCGGACGTTCAAGGTGCGCATGCGCATCGTGCCGAACAAGGTGCAGGGACTCGGCCGCTTCGCCGCGACGGGCATCAAAATGCGCCTCAAGTGGGGCACCGTCGACGAACCGGTCATCGGCAACTACCACGCCGTCGACTTCGAGAACCGGGTCGCCTCCGCGCCGGTCGTCCCCGACGGCCAGTGGCACGAGTACGAGGCCGACCTTTCGAAGGTCTACGACTGGTCCGGCGACGTGAACGAGCTCTGGTTCGAGGCCGTCAACGCCGCGGCCGCGAACGTCGACATCGACTGGATGCGCTTCGAGTAG
>JAEDMN010000239.1 GCA_016302985.1 Kiritimatiellia bacterium
TCCGCGCCCTACCGGTTTTGACCGCTCACGACATTTCATTGCCGGAGCAATAATATGATATCACACCCGATGCTCAAATCAACCGTCGTAAAACAGTCTTCCACGCATCTCGGGCAGGTCGGCATCAGACTTTCCCTTTCACTTCTGGCACTTGGGACAGTACCAGCTCGTGCGGCCGCCGAGAGTCACTTTGGCGACGGCGGTGCCGCAGACGGGACACTGCTTCTGCGCGTAGATTTTCAGCTTCTGGACGAACTTGCCTTCCGAGCCGTCCACGCTGCGGAAGTCATGCACCGTCGTGCCGCCCCACTTGATCGCGAGCCTGAGAATGCGTTTCGCCTCCCGCACGATCGCATCGCATTCGGATCGCGTCAGTCGCGATGCTGGGCGTTGCGGACGGATTCCGCACGCGAACAGCGTCTCCGCCGCATAAATGTTGCCGATGCCCGTGACGAGCGCATTGTCCATGATGAGTTCCTTCACGGACTTCTTCCGTCCCCGCGACGCCGCATGGAGAATCTCGCCCGTGAAGTCCTTTGAGAGCGGCTCGACGCCAATGCCAGCAAGACTCTCCGGCCAGCCATCCTTGCCGCGACGCTGTACCTCGAGACTGCCGAAGCGCCGCGGATCGTTGAAGCGGAGTTCCGTGCCGTCGTCCAGCGTCAACACGGCGTGATCGTGCTTGCGGCGTTGCGAGGCACAGTCCTCGACCCGCACCGTACCGGTCATGCCGAAGTGAAAGACCAGCATGCGTCCATCGTCAAGGTCCGCAACCGCATAGCGCGCCCGGCGACGACAGCCCGTGAACGCCCGCCCCTCGAGTTTCGCCGTACAAAGAGGCCCCAACGGCGTGCGCAGTTTCGGCGCGAAGATCTCGACCTTCCTGATCTTCCGCTTCTTCAGCGCGCGATTCAACGCCCGCGTAATGGTTTCAGCTTCCGGTAGTTCAGGCATAGCATCCCCTTCACGACGAATACGGCATGCGTGCGAAATACCACCAGGCGCTACCGCAGGACCAGCACCGTGCCGCGCGGGCGGATGAAGAGCGTGCCGCGCCCGTTGAGCGCGCCGAGGAGCTCGGGGCGGTCGGCGAGCGAGACGTAGCCCACGAGGCTCCGCCCCGCGAGGCGGAGGCTGCGGACCGTGTTCGTGCCGTCGAAGTCGAGCGTCAGCTGCGCGCCCGCCGCGACGTCGATCTCCAGCGCCTCCGGCAGGTCGAGGGGCCGCGCCGTCTCGACGCGGTAGAGCTGCGCGCCGTCGACGAGCGTCGTGCGGTCCACCACCGGCGTCCCCTCGCCGCCCCACACGCTCCGACCCTGGAAGCCGACGTCGTAGACGCCGCCCGCCTCGGGGATGCGCACGAGGCAGGCGTACTCGTGGAAGTTCGTCATCGCCACCGTGTCCGTCACGCCGAGCCAGTTCGTGACGCCGCCCCGCGCGCAGAAGAACGCGACGGGGTTCAGGCCGTTGCCGAACGAGAGCGACCCGGGGGCGTTGCGCGACTCGAAGTTCGCGGAGAGGCGGTAGAGCCCGCCCGTCGGGAACGTGACGGTCTGCGCGACCGTGTCGTCGTTCACGATCTTCATGCAGGCCTTGCCCTCGAACGCCTCCAGGCCGAAGAAGGTCTCGTAGAAGCCGTCGTACGGCTGCTGTATCGAACCGTTGACCTTCTCCGGCTTCGGCGTGACCGTGACCTGCCAGGGCGCCAGGCTCTCGAAGCCGCCCTCGCGGAGCAGGTTCTCGCCCGGCTCCGCGACGAGCGCGAGGTTGTCGAGGATGCCGTGGCCGAAGCGCTGACCCGCCACGCGGAAGTCGCCCGTCAGCGTCAGCGTGACGGGCGTCGCGCCGTCCACCGTGAACACCCCGGGCCAGGTACGCGGCAGGAGCGCGTACGACTGGTTCGTCACGACGCCGAGCGCAACCGCCGTCCCGCCGACCACGAGGTCCGCCGCCACCTTGTAGCCGTGCGTGCCCCACGACGTCGCCCAGATGCAGAAGTCCGCGCGGAAGCGCCACGTCCCGGCAGGCGGCGTGAACGTCGTCTCAAGCTGCGAGCCGATGCCGGACATGTAGAACTGCGTCTCGCTCCCCGCCCGGTTCCACGGCAGGTTGAAGTGGGCGTGTTCGTCCGTCCCCCGCACCGAGAAGGTCGTGTTGCTCGACGTGCCCCCCTTGTCCGTGCCATTGTTCTCGCGCAGGCACTGCCGCACCGTGAAGCCCGGCACGCGCGCGGCGTTCGCGAGGGTGAAGGCGTTCTCGAAGTCGTCCGCGTGCTGCTCGAAGCCGCCGTTCGGAAGCGCCCACGTGCCCGCGCCCGGCTCCCGCACGAGGCGGAAGTCGTCGAACTGCGTGCAGCGGTCCGTGTTGTTCATCTTCGACTTCAGCCAGAACTGGTACCGCCCCGCCGTCAGATGCCGCTTCACGAAGGTGAAGGTGCGCCAGGCGTACGCCGTCGTGCGGAAGGCGCCGAACGGGACGAGCGCGTTCGCATCCGGCCCGATCATGACGTCGAGCTGGTCGCCCGCATAGCCGCCGCGCGGCGACGCGCGGAAGCTGAGCGTATAGTCGCCGTCGGACGGGATGTCGATCTCGCACCAGGCCGAGGCGTTGTTCTTCACGGCGAAGACGCCCGTCGGCGGCGTCTGGAGGACCATATTCCAGTACATCGGGCTTCCGAGCCGCTGGTCGAAGAAGAAGACGGCGCTATCGGCCGTGCTGCCGTCGCGCAGGCCCGGCACGACGGCGTGCCACCCATGCGCCTCCTGCCCATCCCGGATGTACGAATAGGCTTCCGTGTGGTCCGTCGCGGGATACATCTCGAAGTCCGCGTCCGGGAACGCCGCCGCCACCGTCTCCGAGGCGGACGGGACGAGGCTCCGCGCCCGCTCGGGATCGGCGAGGCGCAGCTCGCCGCCCTCGACGCGCAGCTGCGTGACGCCCTCCGGGACCGCGTCGAGCGTGACGGGGCCCGTGCCGCGCTTGACGAGCCGCGTCTTGTCCTCCCCCGCCACGGGCGGCGCAAGCTCCGGGCCCCAGGGCCGCCGTTCGGCGACGAGCGTGTCGCCCGCCGCGCAGACGAGCGGCAGCGCGTAGCCGAGGTTCAGAAGGCCCGCGTCCACCTGGACGCGACGCGCCGTGTTGCGCGGCTCGTAGGCGGAGCGCAGCGTGACCGTCTCCGCGCCCGTCTTGCGCACGATGCCGTCGCCGCGCAGCGCGACCGACGACGCGGCGGCGTGGTCCGCCACGAAGACGGCGTCCGGCGCGAGCGCCACCGCCGTCGCGGGGCGCGACGCGGGCGGCAGGGTTCCCCGCCACTTCTGGTTGAGCCAGTCGGAGACGGCCATCCGTTCCGCCACCGTGAGGTCGTTCGTGAAGAGGAGCGCCTCGCAGACGTATTCGCCGCCCGCGCGGTCGCCGCCGCCGGTCCAGTCGGGCGTGCCGAGGATCACGTTCACGGCCTTGTCGTCCACCTTCGGCAGCGTCGTCCCGGCCGTCGTCTTCAGCTGCATGTCGCGGTCGTTGTAGAAGCACATCGCGCCGAGCGAATCCCCCAGGGCCTCCACCTCCACCACGTGCAGGGCCTGCATCGGATAGGAGGAGGAGAACGGGTCGATCTCCCGGCCGTTCAGGTACGTGCGCGATGCGAAGATCGGCTTGTTCTCGCCGTTGTGGTCCGCCCAGATCCTGTCGCTGCGCTGGAAATACGGCGCCCTCGTCGTGCTGCGCTGCCCGAGGATGTGGCCCCAGGATGTCGGCCCGCCGTGGACGACAAACACGTGGCGCAGCCCCTCGATGTTCGCCTGCGCGCCGTCCGGCTTCACCCAGTTCAGGAAGCAGCCGCTGCCAAAGCCCCGGCAGTAGACGCCCGGCCTGTCGAGGTAGGACTGGGCAAGCGGGAACGCCGTGAGCCATTCGTTCGTGAACGCGACGGCGCGCGTGTAGAGGTAGGGGCTCGCCGCGCTTCCGGCCCCCGTCTCGCGCACGTCGAGCCATGCGGCGACCTCGTTCTCCGTCCCCTCCCGCAGCTGCACGTTCTTCCCGGCGTCCACCCAGAACGCCGCGCGGTTCATGATCTCCGTCGGCTCCACGTAGGCGGCGGCGGGCGGCTCCGAAGGCGCGAAGGCGACCGCGCCCTCGCGCACGTGGATGTCCACGGGCGCATGCTCGGTGAACGCGCCCGTCTGGAAGGTCAGCGTGCCCGCGCCGCGCTTTTCGAGGACGGCGCGGTCCGACAGGCGCACGGCCTCCATGTGCACGGCGTCTTCCGCGTTGGAGAAGACGTGCGTCTCGCCCACGCCAAGCACAATCTCGTCCGCCCCGGCGGCGGCCCATACGGCGAATGCGCCCGCCGCCAGCGAAACCCGCCACCACGTCTTTCCGTTCGTTCTGCCCATCGTTCGCCTCCTCGTTGAACCCAACACAGTTCGCCTTTCAAAATGGAGTATAGTATAACGCCCGCCCTCCACCCTGTCAATCGCGTGTTTTAAGTTATGCAATTTTCGCGCCCTCGCCCGCGACGCGCGCACAGACGGGGCCGTTCCCCCTGTGCGCCGTCTCACTACTTTCAACGCCCAACCTGTTTCTGCATGATCACGCCCTGGTGCCCGCAGGGCACGATGAACGTCTCGTCGTGGA
>JAEDMN010000028.1 GCA_016302985.1 Kiritimatiellia bacterium
GGCGGGCATCGACCGCTTCCTCTGGAGCGCGGGCGGGAGCGCCGAGCAGGTGGCGGCGCTCGCGAAGATGGACGGCGTGCTTGTGAGCCGCTACGACGTCTACCGCGACATCTACCGCCCCGAGCAGCTCCAGAA
The DNA here is from genome assembly GCA_016302985.1 of Kiritimatiellia bacterium. GTDB lineage: Bacteria > Verrucomicrobiota > Kiritimatiellia > RFP12 > UBA1067 > RUG572. Next base: position 136 of record JAEDMN010000028.1, read on the forward strand.
GCTCGGCTGGAAGAAGGGCACGAACACGGACGCGTGGCCGGAGGGGGCGGCGTGGGACAGCGCGAACTCGAATGACTGGCGCAAGGCGTGGGGCGTGAAGGCGAAGGACGGCACCTGGACATACTGCGGCTGCATGTGCGACGCCGTCTCGGCGAAGTTCTGCCGCAAGCACGTGGGCGCCGAGCTGAAGACGCATCCGTACAACACGCGCTTCATCGACGTGACGACGGCGGCGGCGTGGGACACCTGCCACAACCCCGCGCACCCGATGACGCGGTCCGACAGCCGGCGCTACCGCATGGACCTGCTGCGCCTGCTCGGGGACGAGTTCGGGCTCGTGGTCGGCAGCGAGACGGGGCACGACGCGGCGGTGCCGTACTGCGACTACTTCGAGGGCATGCTCTCGCTCTGCCACTACCGCGTGCCGGATTCGGGGCGCAACATCCAGCAGATCTGGACGAACGTGCCGCCGCGCGTCGCGAAGTTCCAGGTCGGCGAGAAGTACCGGCTGCCGCTGTGGGAGCTCGTGTACCACGACTGCCTCTGCGCGCACTGGTACTGGGGCGACTACAACAACAAGCTGCCGGCGCTGTGGGACAAGCGGGACCTCTTCAACGTGCTGTACGGCACGATGGGCATGTACATCTTCAACGCGAAGCAGTGGGAGGCGGACAAGGCGCGCTTCGTGCGGAGCTACCGCGTGACGTCGCCCGTCGCGCGGAAGACGGGGTACAGCGAGATGACCGACCACCGGATCCTGACCGAGGACCGCGCGGTGCAGCAGACCGTCTTCGCGAACGGCGTGACCGTGACGGTAAACTTCGGCGGGCAGCCGTATCGACTGCCCGCCGGGGAGGAGGTCCCCGCCGGCGGCTACCGCGCGACGGGGCTCTGATCTGGAAGGCGCGGCCTAGCCGAGCACCTTCGCGAGGCGCTGGACGGCCTCCTCGACGTTCGCGCGGCTGTTGAAGGCCGAGATGCGGATGTAGCCCTGGCCGTCCTTGCCGAAGCCGGCGCCCGGCGTCGTGACCACGTTCGCCTCCTTGAGGAGCTTGTCGAAGAAGACCCAGGAGTCGCCCTTGACGTTGACCCACAGGTACGGCGAGTTCTCGCCGCCCGTGACGTCGTAGCCGAGCTTCACGAGGGCGTCCTTGACGATCTTCGCGTTCTCGAGGTAGAAGTCGATCGTCGCCTTCGTCTGGGCCTTGCCCTCGTCGGAGTAGATCGCCTCGGCGCCGCGCTGGGTGATGTAGCTGGCGCCGTTGAACTTCGTCGTCTGGCGGCGGGTCCAGAAGGGACGCAGCTCGACCGGCGTGCCGTCCGCCTTGTAGCCGGCGAGGCCCTTGGGAACGACCGTGTAGCCGCAGCGGACGCCGGTGAAGCCGGCGGTCTTGGAGTAGCTGCGGAACTCGATCGCGCAGTCGCGGGCGCCCGCGCACTCGTAGATCGAGTGGGGGATGCCCGGCGTGCGGATGAAGGCCTCGTAGGCGGCGTCGAAGAGGACCAGCGCCTTGTTGGCCTTCGCCCAGTCGACCCACTCCTGGAGCTGGGCCTTCGTGGCGACGGCGCCCGTGGGGTTGTTCGGGTAGCAGAGGTAGACGACGTCGACGGGGGCCTTGAGGCAGGAGGGGGCGGGCACGTAGCCGTTCTCGGCCGTGCAGTCGAGGTAGACGAGGTTGCCGTAGCGGCCGTCGACGTTGGCGCCCGTGCGGCCGGCCATGACGTTCGTGTCCACGTAGACGGGGTAGACGGGGTCGCCGACGGCGATCTTCACGTCCGGCCCGAAGAGCTCCTGGATGTTGCCGCAGTCGCACTTGGCGCCGTCCGAGATGAAGATCTCGTCCGCCGCGATGTCGATGCCGCGGTCCTGGAAGTCGTTCTTCGCGACCGCCTCGCGCAGGAAGGCGTAGCCCTGCTCGGGACCATAGCCGTAGAAGCGTTCGCGCGTGGCGAGGTCGTCGACGGCCTTGTGCATCGCCGCGATCACGGCGGGGGCGAGCGGTTCCGTGACGTCGCCGATGCCGAGGCGGATGATCTTCGCCCCGGGGTTGGCCTCCTGGTGGGCCTTGACGCGGTGGGCGATTTCGGTGAAGAGGTAGCTGGCCTGGATCTTCAGGTAGTTTTCGTTGACTTGGATCATCTGGATGCCATTCCTTTCCTGGCGGATTTGCAGGACGTATTATAGCATCTGCCTCCCCCCGTGTCTATTGACGAGCGCCCATGGATTCGGTAGAATATCCGTCTGTTTTTCCGACGAGGCAGAGAGTTTACGATAGGAGTAACCGGTGAACGTGATAGAGATGCTGTTGGAGCTTCAGGACGTGGACGGGCTCATCCGCGAGCTTGAGCGCGAGGAGAAGGACATCCCGCAGCTCAAGGCCAAGGAGAACGCGCGTCTCGCCGGCGTCAACGCCGAGCTGGAGATCGCGCGCAGCCAGCTGGACGCGATGCAGAAGCGCATCCAGGACGAGGAGGCCGAGGCGGCCTCCCTGCGCGAGAAGCTGGCGGTGCTCCGCAATTCCCAGAGCGCGACGGCGACGAAGCGCGAGGTCGAGCAGACGTTCATCCAGATGGAGTCGCTCGAACACGACGCCGACGGCGCGGAGAACCGCGCGATGGCGCTGCAGGCCGACGAGATCCCGGCCCTCGAGGCGCGCGTCCGCGAGGCCGAGGACAAGGTCACCGAGGCGAAGGGCGGCGTCAGCGGGGAGGTCGACGACCTCGACGCGCGCCTGGCCGACGTCAAGGCCCAGCTGGAGAGCCTGTACGCCGAACGCGTGCAGAAGGCGAACGCGGTCAAGGCCGCGGATCCGGGCTTCCTGCTCTACTACGAGCGCCTCAGCACGAAGCGCTGGCCGGTCGTGGTCGCGATCAGCGAGGACGGCGTGTGCGACGGCTGCCACATGAAGCAGCCCCCGTACGTCTCGCAGATCGTGCAGCACAACAGCGCCAGCGCGAAGGTCGGCGGCGGCCGGATGGAACGTGCCGTCTGCACGATGTGCGGGCGCCTGCTGTACGGCAACTGATGGTTCTTTGACTTCGATTTCTTCGGCGGTTCCCCGCGTGTGACCGGTCGCGCCCGCAAGGGTGAGGAAAGTCCGGACTCCGCAGGGTGGAGGACCCGGTCGTCAAGGCCGGGAGCGCGGCGGCAAGCGCCGCGTATGGAAAGCGTCACAGAGAACAGACCGCCTTCCGGAGCGTCCGCGCAAGCGGGCGCGAAGGGGGGCAAGGGTGAAAGGGCGGTGTAAGAGACCACCGGGGCCGCGCGAGAGCGCGCCCGCACGACAAGCCCTCCTCGGAGCAAGATCAAATAGGGGACCGACGGGCGACCCGTCCGGTCCGCGCAGGGCCTCTCGCCGCGACGGCTTCAGCCGTCCGGCCACGGCGCAGCGCGGTGAAGTCCCGGGTTGATTGCGTTAGATGAATGATCGGACCCGCAAGGGGAACAGAATCTGGCTTATTCGCCGCGGGGACCGCCGAAGAATCTTCTGCATGCCGAAGGTTGAACGTTGAAGACGGACGTTCAACCTTCGTGTTTTACGAACGACGTTCTAGAAGGAGACTGGACATGGCGAAGGTGATTGCAATCGACGGACCGAGCGGTTCGGGCAAGAGCTCGACGTCGCGCCGCGTGGCGGACAGGCTGGGCTTTCTGCATGTCGATTCGGGGGCGCTCTACCGGATCATGACGTGGCAGTGCCTGGCGCGCGGCGTCGACACGACCGACCCCGCGGCCGTCGCGGCCTGCGCGGAGTCGGTCGGGGTCGAGTGCCGTCCCGAGGGCGGCGCGATCGCGTACTATGTGGAGGGCGAGGCGCCGGGCAACCGCATCCGCACGCCGGAGATCAACGCCCACGCGTCCCATGTCGCGACGGTGAAGGCCGTGCGCGACCGCGTGACGGCGATCCTGCGCGGCATGACGGCGCAGGGCGACCTCGTCGTCGAGGGGCGCGACATCACGACGGCGGTCTTTCCCGACTCGCCCGCGCGCTTCTACCTCACGGCGTCCGCCGAGGCGCGCGCGCTGCGCCGCCAGCGCGAGGAGGTCGCGAAGGGGATCGCCAACCAGAGCGCGGAGGCCGTGAAGGCCTCGCTGCTCGCGCGCGACGCCATCGACTCCACGCGCAAGTACGCGCCGCTGAAGAAGGCGGACGGCGCGCTGGAGATCGACTCCACGGAGCTGACGCTCGACCAGGTCGTCGAGACCGTCCTCGCCGCGCTGCCGCCGGACTGGAAGAAATGAGTTTCGTCGAGGGCTGGCTCGCGCGCGCCGCGCAGGTGGACGGCGTCGTCTTCGACTTCGGCGGCGTGATCTCCGTCTCCCCGCGCGAAGGCTGGAGCCTCTATCCGTTCTGCGCGGCGCGGGGCGTCGGCCGCGCGGCGGTCGACGCCGGCTGGGCGCGGTACCGCCATCTGTGGGACGGCGGCTTCATCTCCTTCGAGGAGATGTACCGCCGCATGTTCGCGGACGCGGGCGTCGGGATCTCGGACGCGGACCTGGCGGAGCTCTGGGAGATCGACGCCGTCGCGTGGATCCGCGACCTGCGCGCGGACACGCTGGAGCTGATGCGCGCGCTGAAGGCGCGCGGCCGCCGGATCGGGATCCTGACGAACATGTCGCCCGACTTCCACGAGCGGCTCTTCGTGCCGCGTGCGGCCGCGTACCGCGCGCTGGCGGACGCGGAGGTGGTGTCCGGGCTGGAGCGGCTCTACAAGCCGGAGCGGCCGATCTACGACCTCATGGCGCGTCGCATGGGCCTGCCGCCGGGGCGGCTGCTGTTCGTCGACGACACGCCGGCGAACGTCGAGGCCGCGCGCGGCTACGGCTGGCAGGCGGAAGTCTACCGCTGAGCGCCGTCAGACGAAGCGGAGCATGATCAGCTTGAAGAGGTCGACGAACCGCACGGGCCAGAGGCGCGTGGGGACGTCCGCCTCGAGCGACATCTGCAGGCTCTTCTGCATGTCGGGGAAGAAGTTGAGCCCCGTGCGGCGCTCGAGTTCGTCCACGGAGACGATGGCGTGCGACGGCCAGGTCCAGCGCTTGAACCGGCGGCCCTCGTCGCGCCAGCTGGCGCGCGGCTGGCCGAGGTCGACGGCGAGGACGCGCACCGCGTCCTCCGTCTGCGCGGCGATCACCATGTAGAAGTTCTCGGGCACGTCGATGTCCGTCTTGCCGAGGCGGTGGGTGCCCGGGGCGTCCATCGGCGTGTAGCATCCGGCGACGACCCAGATTTCGCCGTACTTCTGCGTCCAGAGGTCGGCGATGCGCTGCTCCATTTCGCGCCAGGGGCCGCGGTTCAGGGACGGGCGCTGGGGCGCGATGTTCGACATCTGGAACGTCTTGCGCTGGGCTTCGGGGCCGAAGCGCGTCGCGATGGCGCGGTTCGGGGCCATGTGCCCGCGGTCGTAGCCGGTGTCCTTGTAGTCGGCCGGCCTGGGCGCGGCCGGCGCGTTGCGGTCCATCAGGAAGCCGGGCCGGCGGCCCGGGTCGGCGCGGCCCTCCTTCGGGACGTGGTAGCCGACCCAGACGGGGTGCCGGAGGGAGGGCGACCAGCCGATCTGGAATTCGCCGCGGTCGAGGCGCACGACGTCCGTCGGGCAGGGGGGGCCTTCGCGGACGGGGGCGCCGGCGAAGAAGACCATGCCGGCGGGGGCTTCGTCGTCGGGCGTGTTGACGGCGTCGCGGCCGGTCCAGCCCAGCGCGTCCGTCAGGAAGGCCGTCGGGTCGCCAAAGGCCTCGAGGGGCGCGGTCAGGAAGCCGTCGTGCGCCGCGAGCCAGTCCGCGGGGTGGTGCACGTAGAAATTTCCGGCGAGGCAGAGCAGGAGGCACGCAAGGGCGGACAGGGCCGCGGCGACGCGCGCCCAGAAGCGCAGGTCGTGGCCGGCGTTCTTCTGCGTCTTCTTCTTGGCGGGGCTTTTCTTCTTGGCGGGCATGGCCGGTTGGGATTGATGGGCCTCAGGTCTCGGCGCGGGGGCGGAGGACATAGGCGTAGACGTGTTCGATGGCGAGGGCGAATTCGCCGAAGGTGAAGGCCTCGGGCACCAGTTCCGCGTGGGGATCGGGGATGACCGTGACGCGCGCGCGCGGGAGGCCGCCGCCGAAGCGGCCGAACGTCTCGTCGTCCGGCAGGATCACGGCGCCGGCGTGGCGGAAGGCGTCCCGTTCGAGCGCGCGGGCGACGGCCGCGCGGGGGCCCCGGAAGAACCCGGGCGTGGAAAGGGGCGTGTGGAACTCGGCGACGTAGGGGCGGCGCCGCAGGAGCGTGCGCGCCAGCGCGCGCGCGACGATGGCGCCGTCGTTCATGCCGTGCAGGACGATGTAGTCGCGGCGCGAGGCGAGCGCGTAGGCGCGGAAGTACATCAGGAGCCCGGCGACGAAGCGCCGCAGGGACGGCCGGTCCGGCGGGCTGGCGCAGCCCGGCAGGTCGAAGACCTTGAAGACGCGCGCCGTGGGCGCGAGGCCTGCGGAGAGGAGGGGGGAAACGCGGGGCACCAGCACGTCCACGAGATTCCCCTGCGCCAGGAGGGTGTTCACCGTGTCCTGGATGCGGAGGATCTCCTGCGTGTCCGCGTGTGCACGCGTGGAGGCGACGATCAGGATGGCCGTCGGCATGGCCGCGGGCTCAGAGGTCTCCGAGCTCGATGCGGATGGTGCGGGACTTCATCGCGTCGACCTGCGACTGCGAGGAGGAGGCGTTGGCGACCTGTTCGTCGTCGGGGGGCATCACCACGAGGCGGGCGCCGCAGGAGGGGCATTCGACCGTCTGGCCGATGAGGTCGCGCGGGGCTTCGAGCTCCTGGCTGCAGGACACACACACGAACGACACGAAGCTATTATCGTCTGCCATACTTGACTCCGGGGAAAATGACCGCTCAGGCCTTTGGTGGGCTTTGCAATTTCAGGGATAGAATACTCCAAAGGCCGACGGAAATCAAGCGGGTTATTTCGCGAAGGGCGAGGACTGGCGGACGAGCTGGAGGTAGCGCACCGTCTCGACGACGTCGTCCAGCTGGACGGGGAAGGGCGTCGCGGTGCGGATCGTCGCGTAGAGGGCCCTCCAGAAGGCCGCCTCGCCGGTCTGCGCGTCCGTGGTCAGCGTCACGGCGGCGTCCACGACGGGCACCGTCTCGTGCATGTCGTCGAGCGGGGGCGTGCGGACGCTCGAGCGGCGGCGGGAGAACCTGAAGTCGGGGTCCACGACGTGGAGGGTGCCCGTGGCGGCGCCGGGGGCGACGGTGAAGGTGCCGCGCGAGCCGCGGACCGTGAAGGAGGGCTCGAAGGGCGGGAGCTGCCCGCCGTTGATCTCGATGTCCGCGGTCACCTCGCCGCGCGACTTCAGCACGACGTGGGCGAAGTCCTCGGCGTCGCCGAGGGACGCGACGCGCTTGAGCTCGCTCCAGAGCTGGGCCGGCTGCGAGCGCATGAGCGCGACCGCCTGCAGGAGCGCGTCCTGGCCTTTGTACCAGGTGCAGCCGCCGAGGCAGCGCTTCACGCTCTGCCAGTCGTCGCGGCGGACGAAGTCCTGCCGGCGCACGCGCACCTCGTAGACCTCGCCGAGGCGCGGGTCGTCGAGGACGGACTGCGCGAGGCGGAAGTCGGGCGCGAACAGCCCGGGGGTGTAGGCGAAGAGCTTGCCGCGCGCCTTGACGGACGCGGCCTGGAGCTTCTTGGCGTCGTCGTGCGAGGTCGCCAGGGGCGACTCGACGACGGTCCACTTGCCGCGGCGGAGGGCGGAGAGGGCGCAGGAGACGTGGTCCGCGGTCGGGAGGGCGACGTCCACGAGGTCGATTTCGGGGTCGTCGAGCATGTCCTCGATGCGGCGGTAGGTGCGGACGTCGGGGAGGTCCTTCTCGACGATGTCCCGGCGCTCGCGCATGAGGTCGCAGATCGCCACGACCCGGAAGAGGTCCGGCGCCGCGCGGAAGGCGGGGATGTGGCTGAACAGCGCCGCGCGCCCGAGGCCCGCGACGCCGACGCGGACGGGAGGACGCTGCGGCGCGGCAACCGGTGGGATGTCCTGGTCCATTGCGCTCAACTCCATGCTTGGTTTCACACGTTTCCGCTGATTCTAGCGAAACATTCCGTGCCTGTCAACCAACGTGTGTGGTATAATAGGCGGCCAAAGGAGCATAGGACATGCGCATCGTAGACTGCGACTACTTCGTCATCGGCTCGGGTATGAGCGGGCTCATGACGGCCCTCCACCTGGCGTCGGCCGGGCGGACGGTCCTGGTGACCAAGGAGCGGTTCGAGGACTGCAACTCGAACTTCGCGCAGGGCGGCATCTGCTGCGTGGCCGACCCCGCGGACTCCTTCCAGGCCCATGTCGCCGACACGCAGATCGCCGGCGCGGGCCTGTGCGACGAGGCCGTCGTGCGCCGCATCGTCTCCGAGGGCCCCGCGGCGATCCAGGACCTGATCGACTGCGGCGTGCGCTTCGCGAAGAAGGAGGACGGCTCCTGGGAGCTCGGCCGCGAGGGCGGCCATTCGGCGCGGCGCATCTTCCACGCGGGCGACATCACGGGCCAGAAGTGCGAGGCCGCGATGCTCCGCACCCTGCGCCGCCACCCCGAGATCGAGGCGCACGAGGACACGATCGTCATCGACCTCATCATCACGAAGCGCATCGGCGTGAAGGGGCCGAACCGCTGCGTCGGCGCCTACGTGCTCGACAAGAAGACGAACGAGATCTACGCGATCCGTTCGCCCAACACCGTGCTGGCGACGGGCGGCTGCGGCAAGGTCTACCTCTACACCTGCAACCCCGACGTCGCGACGGGCGACGGCATCGCCCTCGCGTGGCGCGCCGGCGCGAAGATCGAGAACATGGAGTTCATCCAGTTCCACCCGACGTGCCTCTACCATCCGAAGGCGAAGCGCTTCCTCATCAGCGAGGCGGTCCGCGGCGAGGGCGCGGTGCTCGTGGACCGCAAGGGGCGCCCGTTCATGCAGAACTACGACGCGCGCGGCTCGCTCGCGCCCCGCGACATCGTCGCGCGGGCGATCGACAGCGAGATGAAGCGCACGGGCGACGCCTACTGCTGCCTCGACATCCGCAAGAAGGGCCGCGCCTTCCTCGAGAAGCGCTTCCCCAACATCTTCCACAAGTGCCTCGAGTTCGGCATCGACATGTCGAAGGACCTCATCCCGATCGTGCCGGCCGCCCACTACTGCTGCGGCGGCGTGCAGGCCACGGTCGACGGGCGCACCTCGGTGCCCGGCCTCTCCGCCGTCGGCGAGACGGCCTGCACGGGACTGCACGGCGCCAACCGCCTCGCGTCGAACTCGCTGCTCGAGGCCCTCGTCACGGCGCGTCTCACCGCCCGCCGCCTGGCCGCGCACCCCGACCGCCTGCCGGCGGACCTCCGGATTCCCGACTGGCGCATCGGCCGCGCGGTCGAGCCGGACGAGGCCGTGCTCGTGTCGCACATGTGGGACGAGATCCGCCGCCTGATGTGGGACTACGTCGGCATCGTCCGCACCGACAAGCGCCTCGCCCGCGCCCGCCACCGCCTCGCGACGCTCCGCAAGGAGATCCGCGAGTACTACTTCTCGTACCTCGTCACGCCGGACACGCTCGAGCTGCGCAACCTCGCCGTCTGCGCCGAACTCATCGTCCGCAGCGCCCAGAAGCGCCACGAGAGCCGCGGCCTCCACTATACGCTGGACTACCCCCAGAAGGCGGCGCGCGTGCACACGACCGTTCTTCCCGGCTTCCCCGTCAGACCCTCTTGACGGGGCGCCCCGCTTGTGGTATATTACCGCCCGTTTTTTCCGCCGGGAGAGGTTTCCCGGGGATCCTAAAAGGAGTTAAAAGAAATGGCTATCAAGGTTGGTATCAACGGTTTCGGCCGTATCGGCCGCATGGTTTTCCGCGCGGCGATCGATAACTTCGCGAATGACATCGAGATCGTCGGCATCAACGACCTCCTCGATCCCGACTACCTCGCCTACATGCTGAAGTACGATTCCGTGCACGGCATCTTCAACCACGAGGTTTCCGCCTGCAACGAGAAGAAGGTCCTCATCGTCGACGGCAAGGAGATCAAGGTCTTCGCCGAGAAGAGCGCCTATGACTACGAGGCCAAGAAGGCCCTCATCACGTGGGGCGACCTGGGCGCCGACGTCGTCGTCGAGTCCACGGGTCTCTTCCTCACGAAGGAGAAGGCCCAGATGCACCTCGACGCGGGTGCCAAGAAGGTCATCATGTCCGCCCCGTCCAAGGACGACACGCCGATGTTCGTCTATGGCGTGAACGACAAGACGTACGCCGGCCAGACGATCATCTCCAACGCGTCCTGCACGACGAACTGCCTCGCGCCGATCTCCAAGGTCCTCAACGACACGTTCGGCATCAAGCGCGGCCTCATGACGACGATCCACGCCGCCACGGCGACGCAGAAGACGGTCGACGGCCCGTCCAAGAAGGACTGGCGCGGTGGCCGCGGCATCCTCGAGAACATGATCCCGTCCTCCACGGGCGCGGCCAAGGCCGTCGGCAAGGTTCTCCCGGCCCTCAACGGCAAGCTCACGGGCATGTCCGTCCGCGTTCCGACCTCCGACGTCTCCTTCGTCGACCTGACGTGCGAGCTCGAGAAGCCGGCGACGTACGACGAGATCTGCGCCGCGATGAAGAAGGCCTCCGAGGGCGAGCTCAAGGGCATCCTGGGCTACACGTCCGACGCCGTCGTCTCCACGGACTTCCGCAACGACGCCCGCACGTCGATCTTCGACGTCAAGGCCGGCATCCAGCTCGACCCGACGTTCGTCAAGGTCTGCTCCTGGTACGACAACGAGTGGGGCTACTCCAACAAGGTCCTCGAGATGGCGCGCGTCATCGCGAAGTAAATCTCGGACCCGTTGGGTTTCAGGAAAGGCGCGGCCGCGAGGCCGCGCCTTTTTTCGTCGTCTTGCGCGGCCGTCGATTTGTGCTATACTTGCGGCATGAAAATCACATTCTTCGGCGCGGCGCAGACGACGACGGGCTCCATGCACCTGGTGGAGTCCAACGGCAGGCGGATCCTTCTGGACTGCGGGCTCTACCAGGGCCACCGCAAGGAGGCCTTCGAGCGGAACCGCAACCTGCCGTTCGATCCGGCGACGCTCGACGCCGTCGTCCTGTCGCACGCGCACATCGACCATTCGGGCAACCTGCCGCAGCTCGTGCGGCGCGGTTTCCGCGGGAAGGTCTACGCGCGGTCCTCGACCGTCGACCTCTGCGGCGTGCTGCTGCGCGACTCGTGCTTCCTGCAGAACCGCGACCTGGAGTACGTCAACAAGAAGCGCCGGGCGCAGGGCAAGCATCTCTTCGAGCCGCTCTACACGGAGGAGGACGTGGACGCGCTCCTCTCGCTCATGGCCCCGCTGCACATGCACCAGACGCGCGAGATCTTCCCGGGCGTGAAGCTGACGTTCCACAACGCGGGCCACATCCTCGGCTCCGCGATCACGACGCTGGACTTCGCCGGGCCGAAGCCGCACCGCCTGATGTTCAGCGGCGACCTCGGGCAGCCGAACCAGCCCATCCTCCGCCACTACGAGTACCCGCAGGGCGCGGACGTCGTGCTGATCGAGTCCACCTACGCCGACCGTCTCCATCCCTCGGCCGAGGACGTCGAGGGCCGCATCAAGGGCTACGTGGACGACATCCTGCAGCAGAAGTCCAAGCTCATCATCCCCGCGTTCTCGGTCGGCCGCACGCAGCAGATCCTCTTCTACCTCAACCGCCTGCTCGCGGCGCGGCGCATTCCGCCGGTGCCCGTCTACATCGACTCGCCGCTTTCGCAGAAGGCGACGCAGCTCTACACGAAGCACACGGAGGTCTACAACGACGAGGCTTCGGAGATCCTGAAGCAGGGGATCAACCCGCTCGACTTCCCCGGTCTGAAGTTCGTCGAGACGCCGCAGCAGTCGATGGCGCTGAACGACGTGCCCGGCCCGATGATCATCATCGCCGCCAGCGGGATGTGCGAAGGCGGCCGCGTGCTGCACCACCTGAAGGCGTGCGTCGGGGATCCGCGGAACATCGTGCTCATCGTCGGCTTCCAGGCGGAGAACACGCTCGGGCGCCGGCTGGTCGACTACGTGGACCCGATCCGCATCCTCGGCGAGGAGCTGCCGCTGCGCGCGCGCGTGCAGACCATCAACGCGCTCTCCGCACATGCGGACCGCAACGGCCTGATGGACTGGTTCGACGGCGTGAAGGCCGGCGTGAAGCACGCGTTCGCGGTGCATGGCGAACCCGGGAAGGTGGCCGCCATGGCCGAGCTGCTCGCCGCGCACGGGTGCCCGGACGCGGTCGCGCCGGTGCCGGGCCAGTCCTTCACGATCGACTAGCCGCCGTCCCTCCGGGATTGTGGTATAATGTCCACCTTTACCAGGGAGTAGACGAAGATGGAATACAAGTTCGACGAAGTCGGCGACGTGCTGAAGATCGGTCTCGCGGGGCGCCTTGTCGCGGCGTGCTCGGAGGAGGTGCGCGACCAGGTCGCGCAGCGCCTGGAGCGCTTCCCCAACATCCTCTTCGACCTCTCCGGCATGACCCACATCGACAGTTCGGGGCTGGGCGTGCTCGTGCAGCTGCTCCAGCGCGCGAACGCGCAGGGCGGCACGGTCAAGCTCGCCGCGCTGCAGCCGCATCCGCGGATCGTCTTCGACATCACGAAGGTCTACCGCGTGTTCGAGATCTTCGACACGGTCGAGCAGGGGCTCGCGAGCTTCGCGAAGTGAGGCCGCCGGGGCCAGGCGCCTAACAGGGAAAGGATTCGGGAAGATGTCTCTCGTCAACATGAAGGAAATGCTGGCCGACGCGCGGAAGGGCAAGTGCGCGGTCGGCGCGTTCAACACCGCCAACTACGAGCTCTCGCGCGCCATCCTCAAGGCCGCCGAGGCGGAGAACCGGCCGGTCATCATCCAGCTCTACATGCGCCTCTTCGACAGCGAGAAGGCCTACGACCTCTGCGGCATGCTGCAGCGCCTCGCGACGCGCGCGAAGGTGCCGGTCGCGCTGCACCTCGACCACGGCGCCACGATCAAGCAGGCGAAGGACGCCCTCGCGTGGGGCTACACGTCGGTCATGTACGACGGCAGCCGCGATCCGTTCGAGAAGAACGTGCAGGACACGGCGTTCGTCGCGCAGTACGCGCACGCCGTGGGGGCCACCTGCGAGGGCGAGATCGGCCATGTCGCGCAGGGCGACGAGACGGCGCTCACCGACGTCCAGGAGGCCGTCGACTTCGCGCAGGCGACGGGCGTGGACGCCCTCGCGGTCTCGATCGGCACGGCGCACGGCTACTACAAGGCCGAGCCGAAGCTCGACATCGCCCGCTGCCAGGCGATCGCGGACGCGCTGCCGGACGTGCCGCTCGTGCTGCACGGCGGCTCGGGCACGCCGCTCGCCGACGTCCGCAGGAGCATCGAGGCCGGCATCGCGAAGATCAACATCGCGACGGAGTTCATGGACACGTACCTCAAGGCTTCGCGCGCCGAGCTCAACCGCCTCGACGGCAAGTTCCTGCCGGTCGACAAGTTCTACGACCCCGTCGTGGACGCCTGCGCCGCGCACGTGCAGAAGCTCATCCGCTTCTTCGCCGGCCGCTGAGGTGGCGCGCCCGCGCATGTTTTGATAGAATGGGGGCATGAACAACCGCCTCCTCCTCGCGGGTCTCGCGGCCCTGTCGATCGTCTTCACCGGGGCCGGCGCGCAGCCGGCCCCCGTCGTTGACCCCGTCCCCGTCGCGCCGTCCGGCGCACGCGAGCTCTTCAACGGGAAGGACCTCGCCAACTTCTACACGTTTCTCCGCGGACGCGGCCGGAACGTGGACCCGAAGGGCGTCTTCACGGTCACGAACGGCGTCATCCACGTGACGGGCGAGGAAATGGGCTGCCTCACGACCGAGGAGGCGTTCCGCGACTACCGCCTCACGGTCGAGTACCGCTGGCTCGGCACGGCCTTCGGCGGCAAGAAGGACAAGGCGCCCGACAGCGGCATCCTCTTCCATTCGACCGGACCCGACGGCGGCTTCGGCGGCATCTGGATGAAGTCGCTCGAATACAACCTCATCCTCGGCGCGTCCGGCGACTTCTGGACCGTCGGCAGCAAGGAGCGTCCCGACATCTACCTCAAGGCCGAGGTCGGGACGGAGAAGCTCGGCGGCCGGTACTACATCCACGCGCAGGGCGGAGAGGAGAAGATGCTGATCGCCAACGACCGCGTCTGCCGCCTCGACATCGCGCGCGACTGGACGGACACGCCGGACGTGCGTCCCGCCTGGAACGAGCGCCCCGTCGGCGAATGGAACACGGCGGTGCTCGTCTGCCGCGGCGACGCGGTCGAGTGCTGGTTCAACGGCCGCCTCGTCAACCGCGCGACGCACGTGAACCCGGCGGGCGGGCGCATCCAGCTGCAGAGCGAGCTCTGCGGCGTCGAGTTCCGCCGCGTGGCGATCGAGCCGTGCGGACCCGTGCCGCCCCCGCCCGCGCGCCTCGCGCCGGTGGCGGACGCCGAGGTCGGGGTCGTCGTGGACGGCGCGCTCGCGTTCAACGACCGCGCCTTCGCGCTCACGCCCGAATGCGTGAAACGGCTCGAGGGGCGGAACTTCCTCGTCCGTTCCATCGACGGCGGCCAGCCGGTCGAGGTCGTCTCGGACGGCGAGCTGCTCGTCGTGACGCCGACGGCGAAGGCCGGCGGGAACCTTTCCCAGGGCGCGAAGCTGGCGGCGATGGGCTTCGAGAAGATGCCGGGCGAACCGTTCCTCGCGTTCGGGAAGAACGCCTGCGACGTCGCGGACGTCTGGCGCAGGGACGTGAAGAAGGGCGAGCGGATCGACCTCGGCAAATGGGCGATCGTCTGCGGCTTCGACGAGGCCGGGCAGCAGGCCGCCACGGCCGAGGCGCGGGCGAAGCAGGCCGCGGTCCTGGCGAAGCTGAAGGGGACGCCGAGCGAACGCGAGGATCCGCGCGGCATCCTCGTCAACCGGCCCGACTACGTCGTCTTCGTGCCGAAGCAGCCGCGCGACAAGGCCCTGCGCGACCCCGCGAAGCCCGGCGACACGTACAACGACCACTTCCAGGTCATCTCCAATCCGTCCAACGGCATGCTCTACGCGTTCTGGACGCAGGCGTCGCGCGAGGCGGACATCGACCAGCACATCGCGTTCTCCCGGAGCGCGGACAAGGGCCGGACCTGGGCGGATCCCGTCATCCTCGCGGGGTCGCCCAGCAAGCGCAACCCCGCGCTGCTCGCGAGCTGGCAGCAGCCGATGCTGTCGAAGTCCGGCCGGCTCTACTGCCTCTGGAACCAGCAGACCACGAGCCGGGGACCGCACTGCGGGCTCATGTTCGGCGCGTACTCGGACGACGACGGCCTGACCTGGTCCGCGCCGAAGCTCGTGCCGTTCACGGAGCGCATGGACGCCGACCCGGCGGACCCGCTCGTCCCGCCGAGCTGGTGCAACTGGCAGCGCCCCCTCCGCCTCGGCGAGAACGGGAACTACTTCGTCGGCTGCTCGCGCCACGGCAAGGCCCCGTACGACGAGCGGCACGGCTGCAAGATCGAGTTCTGGGAGTTCCTGAACATCGACGCGAACCCGCAGGTCCAGGACATCCGGCTGCGCTACCTCTCGACGAACCGCGCCGCGCTTTCGGCGAAGAACCTCGAGAAGACCGGCGGCTTCGTCGCGAACGAGCCCGCGCTCGAGGAGGCCGCGCCCGTGAAGCTGCCGGACGGACGGCTCTTCGCGCTCATGCGCTCGTCCGTCGGCTCGCCCGTGTGGGTGCAGAGCCGGGACGGCGGCCGGACGTGGTCCGAGCCGAAGATCCTGAAGGACGCCGACGGGAAGCCCTACCTCCATCCGCGCTCGCCCTGCCCGATGTACGACTGGAAGGGGCCCGAGGCGGGCAGCGGGAAGTACTTCGCGCTCGTGCACCAGACCTTCGACTTCAACGAGCCGAAGCGCAACGCCTACCAGCACCGCGGCCCGCTCTACCTGATCGCCGGCGAATTCGACCCGGACGGCGAGCAGCCGGTGAAGTTCAAGGCGCCGAAGCTCTTCGCGCCGCGCAAGGGCGGGAACTCGTTCTACACGAGCTACTGCGTGGTGGACGGGAAGGGCGTGCTCTGGTACAACGACATGAAGTTCTACCTCTGCGGACGCGTCGTCGGCCCGGAATGGTTCGAATAAGCCCTCCCGCCCCTCATTTTCCGCTTGTCCCGCGCGGTATAACGCGCTATCATATTGGCTTCTTTGAAGGAGAAGAATTCTAAAATGGACATCACCGAAGAAATGCGCCGTCATTCGGCCGCCCATCTCGTGGCGCGCGCCGTGTGCAACCTGTATCCCGGCACCCTCACCGACATCGGGCCGGCGACGGAAGACGGCTTCTACTACGATTTCGACCTCGAGCACCGCCTGACGCCGGAGGACTTCCCCGCCATCGAGAAGGAAGTCGCGCGTCTCATCGCGCTTGACGAGCCGTTTGTCCAGGCGAACGTCGACCAGGCCACGTGCGCCGCGAAGCTCGCGGGGCAGAAGTACAAGCTCGAGCGCCTCGCCGACGTGGCGGCCTCGGGCGAGGCCATCAGCACCTACACGGTGGGCGACTACTTCGAGATGTGCATCGGCCCGCACGTCGAGCACAGCGCGCAGATCGGCGCGGTCAAGCTCATGAAGGTCGCGGGCAGCTACTACCGCGGCGACGAGAAGAACAAGATGCTGCAGCGCCTCTACGGCATCGTCGGCAAGGACCAGGCCGAGATCGACGCGAAGCTCGCGCAGATCGAGGAGGCGAAGCGCCGCGACCACCGCGTGCTCGGCAAGGACCTCGCGCTCTTCACGATCAACGACACCGTCGGCCCGGGCCTCGCCCACTGGCTGCCGCGCGGCGCGCGCGTCCGCGTCGCCATCGAGAACTACTGGCGCCAGAAGCACTACGAGGCGGGCTACGAGATCGTCTACACCCCGCATGTCGGCAAGTCCAGCCTCTGGGAGACCTCCGGCCACCTTGGCTTCTACAAGGAGGGCATGTTCCCGGTGATGAAGGTGCAGGAGGGCGAGGGCAAGGACGCGTACGTCCAGGACTACTACGTCAAGCCCATGAACTGCCCGTTCCACATCCAGTGCTACCAGTTCAGCAAGCACTCGTACCGCGACCTGCCGGTGCGCTACGCGGAACTCGGCACGGTGTACCGCTACGAGAAGGACGGCGTGCGCCACGGCATGTTCCGCGTGCGCGGCTTCACGCAGGACGATGCGCACATCTTCTGCACGCCCGAGCAGATCGTGCAGGAAATCAAGGACACGGTCGAGTTCGCGAAGAAGATGCTCGGGAAGTTCGGCTTCCACGAGATCCAGGCGTACCTCTCGACGAAGCCCGCGAAGGCCGTCGGCGACCCGGCGCGCTGGGAGCAGGCGACGCAGTCGCTGCGCGACGCGCTCGAGCAGGAGGGCATGACGTACGAGGTCGACGAAGGCGGCGGCGCGTTCTACGGCCCGAAGATCGACATGAAGATCAAGGACGCCCTGGGCCGTCCGTGGCAGCTCGGCACGGTGCAGTTCGACTTCAACCTGCCGGAGCGCTTCAACCTCACGTACGTCGGCCCCGACGGCAAGGAGCACCAGCCCTACATGGTGCACCGCGCGCTGCTCGGCTCCATCGAGCGCTTCTTCGGCATCCTGATCGAGCACTACGCGGGCGCGTTCCCGCTGTGGCTCGCGCCGGAGCAGGTGCGCGTGCTGCCGATCACCGACAAGCAGCTCGACTACGCGAAGAAGATCCAGGCCGCGCTGCGCGCGAAGGGCTTCCGCGTGGAGGTGGACACGGGCGCCGAGAAGCTCGGCGCGAAGATCCGCAACGCGCAGCTCTGGAAGACGCCGTACATGGTGGTGGTGGGCGCCCGCGACGAGGCGGCGGAGCAGGTCTCCGTCCGCTCTCGCACGGACGGAGACCTGGGCGCCATGAAGCTCGACGACCTCGTCGCCCGCCTCACGGCGGAGCTCGAGGCCTGAGCGCAGGATTTGCGTCCGCGGACGGCGGCAACCGGCCGCGGACAGGCAAGGAACAACAACAACAACAAAACCAAGAGGTGTGTTATCGCTTCGTTTACTCGCGTAAACTTCAAGATCCGCGTGCCTTCGGTCCGCGTTCTTGATCAGAACGGCGTCATGCTCGGCGTGATGCCGACCAGCCAGGCCCAGCGCATGGCGGACAGCCAGGGGCTCGACCTCGTCGAGATCACCCCGAACGCGGTCCCGCCCGTGTGCAAGATCATGGACTACGGCAAGTTCCGCTACGAGGAGTCCATCCGCGCGAAGAAGGCCCGCAAGGCCCAGAAGTCGACGCAGGTGAAGGAGATCAAGTTCCACCCCGGCACGGACGTGGGCGACCTCCAGCACAAGCTGAAGCAGATCCGCGAGTTCCTCGGCCAGGGCAACAAGGTCCGCCTGTCGCTCCAGTTCCGTGGCCGCGAGAACGCGCACCGCGACATCGGCGAGGACAAGATCGCCGAGGTCCTGGAGATGCTCAAGGACGAGTGCTTCGTCGAGCAGGCCCCGAAGACGGACGGCCGTGTGCACTTCTGCCTGATCGGGCCGCCGCGCGCGAAGAAGGGCGGCACGCCCGGCAAGCCGCAGATCACCGTGGGCGCGGCCAATCCGCCGCCGCCGAAGAACGGCATCCACATCTCGGTCGGCTGACAGTCGATCCCTCGGGATGCCTCGGACGAGGTAAGCTTTCTTCTGCCGCCCCATAGCGTCGCCATGAAAAGGGCGGCGGGAGGTTGGTTGTTGATTTCTGCCTGATCTCGTCAAGCGTGCACAATGCCTGGCTTTGGGCGGGGTGCGGCCGACTAAGGTTTGATTATCGCGACGCTCCGGCCGTCTACCACGCTGCCGGGGCGTCGTGCCGGATAGGATATTCCCCCTACTTCTCATGAAGTCCGCCTCGTACGGGGCGGATTTCTGCTTTGACTCCCCCGTCTCTGTGTTCGCCGAAGGCATGGAGTTCTGCGGAGACAGCTCAATGCCCACCGGCGTGTCCGTTCGGGACAGCTCCGATGTTTTGGTATAATCACTCAAGCAAAGGAATCGAAATGACAATCCGCCAGTTTGTAGGAAGAATGTCACTGCTCCTCTGCGGGGGTACATCGCTTCTCGCGTGGGCACATCCGGCCGTGCCGGTCGCGCTGCCGCCCGTCGTGCATGCCGACACGGAGACGGTCACGAACATCCCGTTCACGGCGTCCCTCGACGCCGCGGGGCGCTTCCGTCTTTCCCTCTCGTG
>JAEDMN010000240.1 GCA_016302985.1 Kiritimatiellia bacterium
CCGTCCGCGGGCGTGCCGCCTCCGCCCCCGCCGGCCGGTTCCGGTTCGCTGACCGGACACGGCCCCCTGCACGACCTCTACGACCTGAACTTCCGCGAGTACTCGGCCTATGTCATCTGCAACCGCGCGATCCCGGCGGTCGAGGACGGCCTGAAGCCCGTGCAGCGCCGCATCATGCATGCGCTCTGGGAGAAGGACGACGGCCGCTTCACCAAGGTCGCGAACATCGTCGGCCACACGATGCAGTACCACCCCCACGGCGACGCGTCGATCGGCGACGCCCTCGTCGTCCTCGCGAACAAGCTCTGGGGCAAGGGCAAGGGCTACATGATCGACGGGCAGGGCAACTTCGGCGACCTCTACACCGGCATGCCCGCCGCCGCGCCCCGTTACATCGAGTGCCGCCTGGCCGCGCTCGCGCGCAAGGAGCTCTTCAACCCGAAGACGACCGAGTACACGCCGAGCTACGACGGACGCAACAAGGAGCCGGTCTACCTGCCCTCGAAGCTGCCGCTCCTGCTCATGCTGGGCGCGGACGGCATCGCCGTCGGCCTCTCCACCGCGATCCTGCCGCACAACTTCGGCGAGCTGATCGAGGCCGAGATCAATCTCATCCAGAAGAAGCCCTTCGAGCTCTACCCCGACTTCCAGCTCGGCGGCGTCATGGACGTCTCCGAATACCAGGACGGCCTGGGCAAGGTGAAGGTGCGCGCCGTGATCGAGGCGCGCGACAAGAACAAGCTCGTGATCACCCAGCTGCCCTGGGGCGAGACGACGGACTCGATCTCGACCTCGATCGAGGAGGCGATCAAGAAGAAGAAGGTCGCCGTCCGCAAGATCCACGACCTGACCTCCGCCGAGGTGCAGATCGAGCTCGAGCTGCAGGCCGGCGCCTCGCAGGAGAAGGTCAAGAGCGCGCTCTACGCGTTCACGACATGCGAGAAGTCCGTCTCCTCCCGTCCGATCGTGCTCGACGCCGGGCGCCCGCGCGCCATGACCGTCTCGCAGATCCTGCAGAAGAACGTCGACCGCCTGATGGACCTCACGAAGCGCGAGCTCGAGATCCGCCTGGGCGAGCTCGACAAGCTCTTCCACGACCGCACGCTCGACCGCATCTTCGTCGAGGAGCGCATCTACAAGCGCATCGAGACGGAGAAGACGTCCGACGGCGTGAAGGCCGCGGTCCGCACCGGCTTCCAGCCGTTCCTCGGCGAACTGCGCCACCCCGAGATCACGGACGACGACATCAAGCGCCTGCTCGAGATCCCGATCCGCCGCATCTCCCAGTTCGACATCGACAAGAACCGCGAGGAGATCGAGAACATCCGCAAGGAGGAGGACGAGGTCAAGGACAACCTCGCGCACCTGCGCGCGTTCGTGGTCAAGTACCTCAAGGGCCTCCTCAAGGAGTACGGGAAGAAGTACCCCCGCTGCACCCAGATCGCCAACGGCGCCTTCAAGGAGGTCGACGTGCGCGCGATCACGGCGAGCGAGCTGACGATCAAGTACGACAAGGAGAACCACTTCGTCGGCAGCGGCCTGCG
Organism: Kiritimatiellia bacterium; assembly: GCA_016302985.1. Classification (GTDB taxonomy): domain Bacteria; phylum Verrucomicrobiota; class Kiritimatiellia; order RFP12; family UBA1067; genus RUG572. The sequence continues at coordinate 1,545 of JAEDMN010000240.1, forward strand.
CGGCGGCGACGAGCTCTTCAAGTGCTCCTCGCTCGACAAGCTCGTCTTCATCTGGAAGGACGGCCGCTACAAGATGACGCCGCCCTCGGACAAGATCTTCGTCGACAAGGACCTGCTCGAGGTCTTCCTCTTCAACCCCGAGAAGGACCGCGACCGCGCGTTCGTCTGCGTGTACGAGGAGCCTCTCTACGGCTTCTCCTACATCAAGCGCTTCACCTTCGGCGGCATGATCAACAACAAGCTCTACCGCCTCGCCCCGGAGAAGGGCAAGGTCCTGTTCTTCGAGGAGGGCTGCCCGGAGCGGCTCTACGTGAAGTTCAAGCCCGCGAAGGGCCAGAAGATCCACCAGATGCTCTTCCAGCCGCTCGAGCTGATCGAGAAGGGCGGCGGCGAGAAGCTGCCGGTCGTCGAGGTGCGCAGCGCCACCGCGCGCGGCATCCAGCTGACGACGAAGGGCATCGCCCGCATCTCCGCCACCAAGGGGTCCTGGTGGGACGACGGAGAGGCCTCGACGAAGGGAGTCCTGCTATGAAGAGGCTCGCCGCGCTTGCCCTCCTGCTCGGCCTGGCCGCCTCCTGCCTGGCCGCCGCGAAGCCGAAGTACGTGTTCCTGTTCATCGGCGACGGGATGTCCACGCCGCAGCGCATGACGGCGGAGGAGTTCTCCCGCGCGATCGGCAACGGCCCGCTCGCGATGAACGCGCTCCGCTACCAGAGCATGACGCGCACGCGCGCCGCGAACGCGGTCGTCACCGATTCCGCCGCCGCGGCGACCGCGATCGCCTGCGGCGAGAAGGCGGACAACGGGGCGCTGGGCCTGAAGCCCGACGGCACGCGCCTCGAATCCGTCGCCGAGTTCGCGAAGCGGAACGGGAAGAAGGTCGGCGTCATGACAACCGTGCCGATCGTCCACGCGACGCCCGCCGGCTTCTACGCCCATCGCCGCAGCCGCGGCGACAACTACGGCATCGCCCTCGACCTGCTCGCTTCGGGCTTCGACTACTTCGCGGGCGGCGGCGTCTACGACGACTACGACGACAAGGCGCACGCGGAGTATCGCGGCAACGTCTTCGCGCTCGCGGCGAAGGACGGCTACGCGGTGGTCCGCGACAAGGCGGCCTTTTCCGCCCTGAAGCCCGGCTGCGGGAAGGTGTGGGCCGCGTTCGGCGACAACGGCCTCCCGTTCGCGATCGACGACGCAGCCGAGCCCACGCTGGCCGACATGGTCGCCAAGGCGGTCGAGCTGCTGGACGGCCCCGACGGTTTCTTCCTCATGGCCGAAGGCGGGAAGGTCGACTACGGCGCCCACGCGAACGACGCGGCCACGCTGCTGCGCGAGGTCCTCTCGATGGACGACGCGGTGCGCGTCGCGGCGAAGTTCATGGAGCGGCACCCCGACGAGACGCTCGTCGTCGTCACGGGCGACCACGAGACGGGCGGCATGGCGATGGGCTTCGCCGGCATCGGGTACAACTTCCACGTGCAGCTGCTCAAGTACCAGAAGTGTTCGGCCGAGGTCTTCTCGAACCGGATCGCCGCCATGCTCGAGAAGAACCTCGACCTCCCGTTCGAGGCGGTCAAGCCGCTCGTCGAGGCGGACTTCGGGCTGCTCTTCTCGAAGGAGAAGGCGGGGACGTCCGAGAACCGGAAGAAGATGGTGCTCTCCGCGTCCGAGGTCAAGGAGCTCGAGAAGGCCTACAAGGCGGACGTCGAGTTCGTCCGCGCGAAGCAGCGGGAGACGAAGAGGCACGACGTCGCGCGCCGCCGCAAGTTCGCGGCCGCCTGCCGCCGCCTCGTCTCCAACCACGCGGGCGTGGGCTGGAGCTCCGGCGCCCACACCGCCATGCCGACGATGACGACGGCGGGCGGCTGCGGGGCGGAGAACTTCTCCGGCTACCTCGACAACACCGACATCGCACGCATCCTGAAGGACCTCCTGGCGAAGTAGTCCATGCGGAAGCGCCGCGTCATCCCCGTCCTGGTGCTCGCCCTCGCGAGCCTGGCGCTCTGGTTCGCGCCGCCCGCGCGGCAGGTCGCCTTCGACCAGGGGGAGGCGGTGCGCGCCCGCGTCACGGCGGTCGACGATTCGGACGTCCAGCGGCTCGGAAACCTGGACTACGGCTCGCAGCACCTCGAGGTCGAGGTGCTTTCCGGCTCCGCGAAGGGCGGACGCTTCCGCGCGAACAACGAGATCCGCGCCCAGGCGGAACTGGACAAGCAGTTCCGCGTCGGCGACACCGCGCTCGTCATCGTTCCGCCCGGCGGCGCGAAGCCGGGCGAGGAGCTCGTCGCGCGCGACCACTGGCGCCTCGGCTGGATCGCGGTGCTCTTCGGCGCCTTCTGCGCGCTGCTCTGCGCGTTCGGCGGATGGACCGGCGCGCAGGCCCTCTTCAGCTTCCTCTTCAGCTGTCTCGTCGTGTGGAAGCTGCTCGTGCCGCTGACGCTCGCCGGCTGGCCCGCGAGCTGGATGGCCTTCGTCGCGGTGAGCGTGCTCACGGCGGTGATCATGTACCTCGTGGCGGGACCGACCCGGAAGGGCGCCGCCGCGACGCTCGGCGCGCTGCTGGGCGTGCTGGGCGGACTCCTCCTCGCGCATCTCTTCTCGGGACTGATGCACGTCAACGGCGCGACCCAGCCGTTCGTCGTCGCCCTGCTGAACGCCGGCTACGAGTCACTCGACCTCGCGGACGTCTTCGTCGGCGCGGTCGTGCTGGCCTCCTCCGGCGCCGTGATGGATCTCGCGATGGATATCGCCGCGGGCATGGACGAGGTCGTGCGCCACAATCCGTCCCTCCCCCGCGCCGAACTCCTCCGCAGCGGCGTCCGCATCGGCCGCAGCGTGGTCGGCACGATGACGACGACGCTCCTCCTCGCCTACTCGGGCGGCTACCTCACGCTGCTCATGGTCTTCGCCGCGCAGGGCACGCGTCCCCTCGACTTCATCAACTCGACGCTCGTCTCGGCCGAACTCGTCAAGACGCTCGTCGGCTCTTTCGCCCTCGTCCTCGTCGCCCCCGCGACGGCCCTCGTCTCCGCGTGGTTGCTGAAGCGCC
>JAEDMN010000241.1 GCA_016302985.1 Kiritimatiellia bacterium
CGTGTCGTCCGGCGAGCAGTCGTCGACGACGAGGACCTCGAGATCCGGATAGCCCGTGGCGAGGACGCTCGCCACGCAGTCGCAGACCATCTCCGCGCGGTTGAACGTCGGGATGACGACGGAGATCTTCGGCGGCGGCGTCACGACGCGCCTCCTTCGTCCTCGACGAGAGCCGGCAGGACCCAGGCCGTGACCGCGGCGCACTCGACGCCGAACGGCAGGTAGCCCGCGAAGCCGATCAGCGGCATCTCCCAGACCTGGAACCGGTGCACGAACGGCACCGAGTAGACCCACTTCGCCACCGCGTGCCAGTTCCACGTCTCCCAGCAGAGGCCGCAGATCAGCGCGGCGACGGAAAAGCGGAACCAGAGCGACCAGTTTCCGGTCTTCAGACGGTCCAGCACGCAGGGTTCGCGCAGCAGGATCTGCACGAGCACGAACACGGAAAGCGGCGAGATCCAGAGGAGCGGATAGCTGTACTGGGGGAAGAACACGATGCCGGAAAGGCCGAGGCCCGCGACCGCCGCCAGGAAGACGCACCAGCCCGGACGGCGCAGGTCGACCTTCGCGAGACCGTCGTAGGCGTCGTCGCGGAAGGCGGGGAACGTGTGCAGCCAGGCGGCGGTGGACGTCACGGCCGGGAGCACGCTCGCGAAGCAGATCGTCGCGAAGAACGCGTACTCGGCGCCGCCCATGTGCGACACGCCCCTGTAGTACCAGTTCCAGACATAGCGGTTCAGGTATTCGAAGAACCACCAGAAGAGCGAGCTGACGGGCAGCGTGAGGAGGTACGCCATCGGATGGCGCGTCATCGGCGAAGTGCCGCTGCGCTTCACGCAGAGGCCGTTCATCACGAGGATGTAGCCTGTCCAGAGCGGCGCGTAGGAGATGTGCGGCAGGATCGGACGGATGCACTCCAGCCGGCTCCAGGCGAGCGGCCAGAAGACCGCGATGATCCCGACGCCGAGCCAGCCCCACCAGGGGAAGCGGAAAGAATCGTGCGCGTGTGCGCATGTGCGCGTGTGCGCGTGCGCGAATGCCGCGCGGATGGCGCGACGGACGAGCGGAAACATGCAGAGGACGGTCCAGGTCGCGAAGCCGAGGAACCAGGGCCAGGAGAACGGGCACTCCTCCTTCCAGCCGTGCAGCACCTTCTCCGTACGCGGGGGGAAGCTCTTCACGCCGTCCCAGATGCGCTCGTCGGCCCCGAGACACGCGAAGAGCGCGGGCAGAGCCAGCAGCACGGCGGCGAGAATCAGATAATGGAGGATGCGTTTCTTCATGGGATGTCCCGTTCTCTTGGCCACCCGTTCCAAAGAAAAGGGCATGAGCAAGAAGCCCATGCCCCCTTCGTCCGGAACGATGCGCAATCAGCTACTTGGAGAACCGGCCCATCGCGCAGAGCTTGTCGTAGCGTCTGGCGATCAGCTCGTCGACGGGAAGCTTCATGAGCTCCTTCAGCGCGGCGACCACGGCCTTCTTGACCGCGGCGCCCGTCGCCTTGTGGTTCTTCTGCGCGCCGCCCGCCGGTTCCGGAACGATCTCGTCGATCGCGCCGAGCTTCAGCAGGTCGGGCGCCGTGATCTTCAGCGCCTCGGCGGCCTCGGGGGCCTTCGCGCCGTCGCGCCAGAGGATGCCCGCGCAGCCCTCGGGGGAGATCACGGAGTAGATCGCGTTCTCGAGCATGAGGATGCGGTCGCCGACGGCGATCGCGAGCGCGCCGCCCGAACCGCCCTCGCCCGTGACGACGACGACGACCGGCGTCTTCAGGCGGGCGAAGAACTCGAGGGACTTCGCGATCGCCTCGGCCTGGCCGCGCTCCTCGGCCTCCTTGCCGGGATACGCGCCGGGGGTGTCGACGAACGAGACGATCGGCATGTGGAAGCGCTCCGCCAGCTTCGCGAGGCGCATCGCCTTGCGGTAGCCGTCCGGATTCGCCATGCCGAAGTTGGCCTCCATGTTCTCCTCGATCGTGGCGCCCTTGTGATGGCCCATGATCAGGCACTTGTAGGAGTCGATCGCGCCGAAGCCGCAGACGAGGCCGCGGTCGTCGTTCACGAGGCGGTCGCCGTGCAGCTCCTCGAAGTCGCTGCAGATCGTCGCGATGAAGTCGAAGATGTGCGGACGCTTCGGGTCGCGGGCCAGCTTCACGTGGTCCATCGCCGTCATCGTCTTCGCCGGAGTCTTTGCCTTAGCAGTAGCCATTTTGTATCAACCTCTCTCTCAGACGGCGAAGCCGAAGTAGTTCAGCATCTTGACGATGAAGCCCTTCAGCTCCTTGCGTTCGACGATCTTGTCGATGAACCCGTGCGCCTTCAGGTACTCGGCGCTCTGGAAGTCCGCGGGGAGCTTCTGGTGGATCGTGTTCTCGATCACGCGGCGGCCGGCGAAGCCGATCAGCGCCTTCGGCTCGGTGATGTTCAGGTCGCCCAGCATCGCGAAGGACGCCGAGACGCCGCCCGTCGTCGGGTCGGTGAGCACGCTGATGAACGGCAGGCCGGCCTCCTTCAGGCGCGCGATCGCCGCGGACGTCTTCGCCATCTGCATGAGCGAGAGGATGCCCTCGTGCATGCGGGCGCCGCCGGACGCGGAGCAGATGATGAGCGGACGGCGCTCGGCGATCGCCTGCTCGCAGGCGCGGGTGATGCGCTCGCCCGTGCCCGTGCCGAGGGACCCGCCCATGAACGCGAAGTCCATCACGCCGAGCATCACGGGCACCTTGCCCATCGTCGCCGTGCCCATCACGATGGACTCGGTCTCGCCGCTCTTCTTGATCGTGGCCTCGACCTTGGACTTGTAGTCGCCCGTGGCGTCGTGGAAATCCAGGTGGTCGGAGTAGCTCACCGCGCGGAACACCTCCGCGAACGAACCCTCGTCGGCGAGCTGCGCGATGCGCTGCCGGGCGCCGAGCCGACCGTGGTAGTTGCACGCGGGGCAGATGCAGTTGTTCGCCGTCCAGTCCGCCTTCGCGATGTAGCTCTTGCAGCGCGGGCAGACATTCCACAGCGCCTTTGTCGGCGGAATCTTCACCGGTTCCGTCTTCTTTTCAAACCATCCCATTTGCTTAGTCTCCTCTTCAATGAGAATGAGCGGATATTGTATCAAAAAAGGTTGAAGGTTGAAAGTTGAAGGTTGAAGGTTGAAGGCCAGGGGGACAAGAGACAAGAGCGGAGGTTCGAAGACTTCAAGACGCGGGACACGACCTTCGCGTCCCGCGTCCCACGTCCTCTCCGTCTCGCGGCGTCAGGCCTGCTGCGGGCGCGGCCTGACGCGCCGGAGCAGCGCGACGACGTTGGCGCGCGTGAACGGCTTCATCAGCACCGCGTTGAAGCCCTGCTCGCGGCAGGAGTCGATCGACGCCGTGTCGGACGTGACCGCGTAGACGGGGAGCTCGCGGTTGCCGAGCGTCTCGCGCACGTACTTGACGAAGCCGATGCCGCCCATGCCGGGCATCCGCACGTCGGAGAGGACGAGGTCGTACGTCTTGCCCTGGACGAACTGGACGGCCTCCTCGCCGGAAACGGCGATGTCGACCTCTCCCACCCCCAGCGCCTTGAAGAGGGCGGAATAGACATTGGCGTCGACCTTCTGGTCGTCGACAACCAGGACCCGCAGTCCCTCTGTCCTGTCCGCCTCGCCCATGCTCTCCGATCCTCTTTTTCTATTCGCCGTCCCGCGTCCGCCCCCTTTCCGGATTCACCACGCGGATGTTCAGCCGAAACGGCTTATATGATACAAAAACCAGCGTTGCACCGTCAACAGGGACGCGTGGAAATCGCGGAAACCGGAAATGCGGACGGCGGTGCCGAGGCACCGCCGTCTCGTCTCGCGCGTCACACGTTCTCAAGCCGCAACGTCTTTCCGCCGACGCCGCAACGCCAGCAGCGCCCCGCCGATCAGCACCAGCAGCCCGCTCGACGGTTCGGGGACGGAATAACCCGAGGCTGTCCAGTGGAACGATCCCTGAACACTCTGCTCATGCTCAAGGATGTGGCCGCCATCAAGCAGGTCCTGCAGCGCGGAGCCCTCGCTTCCCGCAAGGACGATCCAGTTGAAACCGTCGTCCGTCTGCGTGTAGTTGCCCAGCTCAATCGCGAACTTGAGCCCCGTGTTGGACAGGTTGAGCCCCGCAAGGTCGGCGTATCCCGGACCTGCATAGAAGTTGCCGCGTTCATCAGGGAGCGACATCCATGACTGCCACGTGTCGCGCGCCGTACCGGCCATCGACTGCGATGCAAGATTCAGATAGACCTTGTTGCCCTCGTTGTCTGTCGCGCTGATACGGAGTGCGTTGACCTTCTTCCCCTGCGCGTCGCCGCCACGGCCGACCAGATCACCCGCATGGATAGGGGCGCCGCCGCCAACCTCTGCAATCTCGGGGTCGTTGAACCACCACAGCAACACGTTGTCCTGATCCCCGCGTGCCGCGCACGCGAGAACGAGAAGGATCGCTGCTGTGAGTCTTTTGAACATCAGTTTAAAAAAATCTTTTCGTAAAAGACGATGCTTAGTGTACCACATGATTAGTTCGGACGCAACGATATAATGATACTTTTTTCACGGATCTGGAATGGTTGATTT
>JAEDMN010000242.1 GCA_016302985.1 Kiritimatiellia bacterium
GGACGAGATGGGGACGGACCTCTTCCGGTGCTGGTTCAACAACGCCGACAACGCCCAGACCTACCGCGGACGCTTCGTGGTGGCCGGCGCTGGCGGCAACTACGGCCACAACGTGGCGCTCTGCACGCAGAACCTGCGCGCGCTCGGCGCGGGAGACCCGGATCCGGCGACGTCCGTCGTCACGCTCCGGGACCGCGCGGCCTTCCTCGGCGCGAACCGCCTCGCGTTCACGAACCCCGCCTATTCGATCACGGTGGAGCGGGCGGGCACGCTCATGGGCGCGGGCGGGAGTGCCTGGGAGCCGGCCGTGACGTTCGGCGGGGGCGTGCGGATCGCCGGGAAGGAGCCGGAGGCGATGCTCTACGTGCGCGGCGGCGCGCTGGTTGCGTTCGGGGATGTCCGGCTCGCGAACATCGCGGGCCTCGTCGTCGAGAACGGGGCGGTGGCCTTCGGGCCGGACTACTCGAACGGGACGGTCCCCGTGACGCTGGCGCCCGGCGCGGAGATCCAGGGCGCGGCGACGGTGGGCGCGCTGACGCTCCAGAGCTCGGACGTGGCGGGCGGGGCGCGCTTCGCGCCCGGCGCGGCGGTCGGCGAGGTCGGGACGCTCGCCTGCGCGTCGGCCCGCGTCGAGGGGTGCGTGACGGGCGTCCTGGACATCGCCTACGCGGAGGGCGTCCTGTCGGCGGACCGCCTGGCCCTCTCGGGCCCCCTGCTGAAGGAGGAGGGCGGGCGGATCGTCTTTCAGATTTCGAGCTTCCCCGTCGCGCTCGACTGGCACGGGTCGGTGCGCCTGCTCTCGGCCCCCAACCTCGGCGAGGAGGGGAGCCTCGGCGTGGACGACGTCGCGATCACGGGTTTCCCTTCCGCCTGGACCGCCATCCGCTCGCCCGGCACGTTCTCCATCGAGGTGGAGGGCGACATGAAGCACCTCGTCTGGACGGTCACGGAGGACATCGCGGCGCCCGTCGTGCGCATCATGCCGCTCGGCGACTCGATCACCTACGGCTCGCGGAGCGCGTGCGCCGGCTACCGCGAACCGCTCTACAAGCTGCTCGTGGACGCCGGGTACAAGCCCGACTTCGTGGGGACGCTCCAGACTTCTGCGGGGTCCCCCGTCTCCGATCCCGACCACGAGGGCCATGCTGGCTGGGTCATCGCGCGCGACGGGAACCCGGACCGGGACGGTGGCGGGACGAACGGCTACGACGGCCTCTACGAACACGTAGAGACGTGGCTGGACGCGGTCGAGACGCCGCACATCATCCTCCTCCACATCGGCACGAACGACCTGGAGGGCGACGACTTCGCGCACGCGAAGGACCGCCTCGCGCGCCTCGTCGACCGCCTCTCGGCGCTCCGCCCCGCCACGTGGGTCGTCGTGACGACGCTTCTCCCGCGCACGGACAAGGCGGCGTACAATACCGCCATCGACGAACAGTTCAACCCGTTCGTCGAGGAGATCGTGCGGAGCCGCCGCGCGCTCGGCCGGCGCGTCGCGTTCCTCGACCTGCACGCCGCCGTCTCGGCGGACCAGCTGGCGGATGGCGTCCACCCGAACGACGCCGGCTACGAGGCGCTCGCGCAGGCCTGGTTTGGCGCAGTCAGGGCGATCATGCCGTCCAACAAGGTCGCCCCCTCCGACGCGCAGACCGAGCTGATCGCGCTCACGGGCGTGAACGCCGTGATGACGACGTCGTGGAACACGCCGCTCCAGTGGAGCAACGGCCGCGCGCCGGTGCCCGGCGGGTTCTACTTCGTGCCGACGAACACGCTGCTGCGCACGCCGGACAGCCGTGCGCCGCCGCCCTTCGCCGGGGAGTCGCTCGTCGTCAACGGCGGCAGGGCGAACCTCAAGCACGCGGACAGATCCACGGCGACGGCCAACTGGGTGCTCTTCGACTGCCGCCTCGCGCACGGGTGCGGCCAGTCGAGCGCCCCGTGGACGATGGGCATCGGCGGCACGGTGGACGTGCGGGGGACGGCCGAGGCACCGACGGTCCTCACGGGGTCTGGCGCCGACGGCACCCGCGTGTTCGTCGTCTCCGCCGCGCTGCGCGGGGCCGCAGACGCATACGTGCGCATGGCGCGCACGCAGGGCGAGGGCGATTCGGTCGGCTGCGGCTTTCAGTGCTTCTTCACGGGGGACAACGCCGCCTACCGCGGCCGCTTCGCCGCGACGTCGGAGGGCGGCCAGGTCACGGCATGGCGCCTGGGCTTCGGCTCGTCCGCCGCCCTGGGCGCGCCCGTCGCGGACGGCGCCAAGGTCACGCTGGGCGACGGCATGACGCTCGCCGGCGCGGGGCTTGCGTTCACGAACGGCTACGCGCTCGCGCTGGAGGGCGCGGCGCGCCTGGCGCCGACGGGCGCGGCGGAGATCAGCGGGCGGCGCCCGGGCGAGGGGTTCTACTTCGGGCGGGGCGGCTCGGTGACGGGCACGGGCGCGAGCGTCGTCCGCGTGGCGCCCGGCGCGGCGGTCGCGCTGGACGACGTGGCGTTCTCGGGCGTCGAGAAGATCGTCGCCGAGGCGGGGGCCTCCCTGCGCGTCTACCCCGGCTACCGGCAGGCGGACCTTCCGATTGAACTGCATGACGCCGCGCTCGTGGACACGTCGGACGGGGTAGGCCCCGTCACGCTGAAGGCGGGCGGCAGCCTCCGGCCGGGCTTCCAGACGATGGAAAGCGCCGTGGGCGCGCTCGGCATGGCGTCCCTGACGGTCGAGGAGGGCGGCTCTCTCGTGCTGAGCGTCGTGAAGCGGGAGGACGGGACGGTCACGAACGACTTCGTGCGCGTCGCGGGCAACGTGGCGAAGCCTCCGGCCGGGCCGATCCCGATCGTCTTCGACCGCTATCCGTCCGACACGCCCGCCGGGACGCGCGTGTCGCTTTTCTCGTCGGCGAACCTGGGGAGCGATGTGACGGCGGCGGACTTCACGGTCGCCTGCCACGACGAATTCCTCAACGCCCTCGTGCGGGGGCGCTTCGAGGTGGCGGACGTCGGCGGCGTCCCCACGCTCGTCTTCGTGCAGACGAGCGCGCCCGTGGTGGACCTGCTGGGCCAGGACAGCAGGGACGCGGACTCCTGGGCGTCGAAGGGGTGGTGGAGCGACGGGGCCGCGCCGCACGCCGCCTGCAACTACCGCGTGGCGGCGGGCAGGCTCCTGCGGCACTCCGTCAGCAGCGACGACGAGACGTTCGCCGGGCAGTCGCTTTCGATCACGCGGGGCGGCGACTTCGCGATCAATGGCCTGACGGCGCGCGTGGAGGACCTGCGCCTCTTCTCGGACGGCATCCTCTCCACGCGCAACGACGGCGACGCGAACCGCCTCTGCGGCACGGCGACGGTCTATGCGGCGAAGGGGACGCCGTTCTCCTTCGAGATCGAGAACGGCGGGGCGACGCGCACGCTCAACCTCGAAGCGAGGCTGAAGGGGACGGGTGACCTCCGCTTCCGTTACTACCACACGTCAAACGGCACGGCGGAGATGCCGACGACCTTCTACCGCGTGACGGGCGACAACACGGCGTTTACGGGCGGCGTGGAACTCTTCCAGCGCGCCGTCTGCGTGGACTTCGCGGACGAGCGGGCGATGGGCGGCCCGGCGGCGGCGTTCCGTGCGGACCGTCTGCTCTTCACGTCGAACGCGACGCTCCGCTGCAGCGCCTCCTACGTGATGCGCGACCCGACGCGCGGCATCACGTTCGGCGCGGGCGACGCCGCGCAGCAGATGGACGGCGGGCGCATCCGCGTCGAGGAAGGGCAGACGCTCGTCATCTCGAACCTCATTTCGGGCACCACGTCCCTGCGCAAGACGGGGGCGGGAACGCTCGTGCTCTGCTGTCCGACGAATGCGTTCAGCGGCGTCATCCGCAACCAGGACGTCCAGGGCGTGTTGGCCATCGGCGCGGCGGACGCGGTTGCGCAGGCGTCGCTGCAGGGGTACGCGGGGGCCATCTGGCGCGTCGATGCGCCGGAGGGCATGACGGTGCGGGCGCTCGACGCGATTCTTCCGAACGGGGACGGCAACGGTGCGCTGGACGTCCGCCCGGGGACACTGCCGTCCGCCGCGTTGGGCGGGAAGGTCACGGTGAACCTCGTGCGCTTCAAGGGCGCGACGGCGGCTGACGCCGAGGCGGCCCTCGCGCGCGTGCGGCTCGACGCCGCCGCCGCGTTCGGGCGCGGCTGGAAGGTTGAGGTTGTGGCGGAAGAGGTGGCGGATGGCCTGCTCGTCGTCGCGCACGCGCGGCGGATGGGCTCGACCATCATCTTCCGCTGAGAGCCTCCTTGTACGTCGTCGGGTCCCGGTCGGGACCGAACGGCGAGAGCGCGCGGGCCTCGTCCGCCAGGCCCCGTCGTGTTCGGGCTGCTCGTCGTCTACTGCCTGCGCGAGCCCCTGACGAAGGGCGCGCGGCTCGTCCCCGCGCTCGTCTGTACGGCCGTGACAGTGGCGCTCCAGCTCTGGAAGCGCCAGATGATGCTCTCGATGGCCATCGGTACAGGCCTCTACATGCTCCTGCTCCGGCTTGCGGCCCTGCCGTGAAGCCGAGGACCGTTTCCCATAATCACCT
>JAEDMN010000029.1 GCA_016302985.1 Kiritimatiellia bacterium
CTCACGAAGACGGGCGAGAACGTCAAGATCCGCCGTCAGGAGCGCTATGCGCTCGAGGGCACGGGCGTGCTCAGCGGCTACATCCACATGGGCGGCAAGATCGGCGTGCTCGTCGAGCTCGCGTGCGACAAGGCGGATGCGCCGGAGCTCGCGGAGGCGGCCCACATGGTCTGCCTGCAGATCGCGGCGAACGCCCCGAAGTACATCAAGCCCGAGGACGTCCCCCAGGCCGAGATCGACGCCGAGCTCGAGATCAAGCTCAACGCGCTCAAGGAGCAGAAGGGCAAGCTTCCGCCGGAGCAGGCGCTCGTCGGCATCAAGAAGGGCATGGCCGCGAAGTTCTGCACGCAGATCTGCCTCGTCAAGCAGGACTACGTCGCGGACGGCGAGCTCTCCGTCGAGAAGTACCTCGACGGCGTCTCGAAGACGGTCGGCGCCCCGATCACGGTGAAGCGCTTCGCGCGCCTCCAGCTCGGCGCCTAAGGCCGAAGCCGAGGGCCGCGTTTCGCGGTCCACGCGGAACGCCGCCCTCCGGGGCGGCGTTTTTGCTATAATACGAGGACAAATGAAAGCGATGGACAATCTTCGGAAGGAACGCGCGGTGCTGCAGGACGCCCGCCGCGTGGTGGTCAAGGTCGGCACGCACTCGATCGCCAAGAAGACGGGCCGCCCGGACCACGCCGCGCTGCGGCGCGTGGTCGACGGCGTCTGCGCGCTGCGCAGGGCCGGGCTCGAGGTCCTCTTCGTCTCGTCCGGCGCCGTCGCGGCGGGCGTCGAGGCGCTCGGCCTGAAGGCGCGCCCCTCCGAAGTCTCGGACGTGCAGATGTGCGCGGCCGTGGGCCAGGCGCGCTTCATTTCCGAATACGAAAAGCTCTTCGCCGCGCGCGACGTGAAGATCGGCCAGGTGCTGCTCACGCACTCCGACTTCGCGGACCGCCGCCGCGTCGCCAACCTCCGCCGTTCGCTGGACCACCTCGTGCGCGCGGGCATCGTGCCGGTCATCAACGAGAACGACATCGTCGCGGACGAGGAGATCCGCGGCCTCACGTTCGGCGACAACGACTGGCTCTCCTCCCTCATCGTGAAGCTCGTCCATGCGGACGCGCTCGTGCTGCTCACCACGGTCGACGGCCTGCTCGACGCCGAAGGGCGCCGCGTGCCCGCGATCGGCAAGGTGCGCGACGCGCTGAAGCTCGTGAGGCCGGGCGAGAAGGGCACGCTGTCGAAGGGCGGCATGGATTCCAAGCTCAAGGCGGTGCAGAACGCCGTGAAGAGCGGGGCCAACGTCGTCGTCGCGAGCGCGGCGCAGCCGCGCGTGCTGCAGAAGATCTTCGAGGGCCGCGACGTGGGCACGTATGTGCCCGGCAGCGCGCTGTAGGGCGCGGAGAAGCCCCGTGCGCTACGCGATCATCTCCGACGTCCATGCGAACGAGGCCGCCCTCCGGGCGGTCCTGCAGGACGCTGCGGATGCGGGCGCGGAACGGATCGTCTGCCTGGGCGACGTCCTCGGTTACGGACCCGAACCGGTGCAGGCGCTCGAGCTGGTCTACCGGCGGGCGCACGTCTGCCTCGCCGGCAACCACGACGACGCGGTCGCGGGGCGCTGCGCCGTGGACGATTTCACCGAATTCGCCGCGGCCGCGGTCGCCCGGCACCGCGCCGCGCTGGCGCAGGAGGCCGTGGACTGGCTGCGACGCCTGCCGTACACGTGCGAGTTCCTCGGGGACGGCGGACAGGCCGCGGGGGCCTTCGCCTGCGTGCACGGCGATTTCTCGGACCCCAAGGCCTTCAACTACGTGCTCGAGCCGGCAGACGCCCTGCCGTCCTTCCGCGCGCGCACCGAGCCGCTCCTCTTCGCGGGGCACACCCACCGGCCCTGCGTCATCGAGCTGGGCGCCGACGGCACGCCCGTCGATCGCGCGGTGGCCGACTTCACGCTGGAACCCGGGCGCCGCTATCTGGTGAACGCCGGCAGCGTGGGCTATCCGCGCAGCGGCGTCTGCCGCAGCTCCTACTGCCTGTACGACGACGGGACGCGCCGCGTGTCCTTCAGGACCCTGCCGTTCGATCTCGAAGGATACCGCGCGAAGATGCAGGGCCAGGGTCTCGACGAGGCGCCGTGGATGCGCGCGAGATCCGCGGCGCAGGGCGCGCGCGAGGTCCGCGGCGCGGCCCGCTTCGGGCACCCCGACCCGGGGGCGCGCCGGTCCCCGGTGCGCGTGGGGGGCAGGGGCCTCCTCCTCCCGTTTGCCGGCATCCTCGCCGCGTGCATCGCCGCGGGCGCGTGCGTCTGGTGCACGCGGGCGGCGCTGCGGGCGCTGCCGGACCGTTCGGCCGTCCCGCCCGCGGTCGCCGCGGAGCCCGAGGTGGCGGCTGCACCCGGTCCGGCGGAACGCTTTTCGGACGAGCGGCCCCTGGCGAACGGATGGAGGGGGCTGCTCGAGTTCCCGGGCTACCAGACCGTCCGCATCGGTTCCGGCGCGCGCAAGGGCGTGGCCACCGCGTTCCACATCGAGGGCGCGCGGCGCGGAACCGTCCGCCTCGTGAAGTCGCTGTGCCTCGTGGAACGTCCCCCGAAGGTGTACTGGAGCGTGAACCTGCTCAACGAGGTGCGGCCGGGGAAGGCCCTCGATTTCGCGTTCAACGTGCGGCTGCGCTTCCTCGACGTGCACGGGAAGCTGCTCGACGAGGCGTTCGCGTCCGGAAAGAGGTCCGCGCTCAACCGCTGGACCGCCGTGCCGGCGGACACGGAGACGGCCGAGATGACGGTGGACTGCACCTGCGCGGGCGTGTACGACCTCGCGGTGCCCTATTTCAAGACGGAGCCGGAACGGCGAACCGAAGCCGGCGGAAAGAAGAAGCGGAAGGACAGGCCATGACGGTTGCGGAGGAGATCCAGGCGCTCGGGCGGAAGGCCCGGGCCGCGGCGCGCGCGCTGCGCACGCTCACGACGGCGGAGAAGAACGCGGCGCTGCTCGCGGTCGCGGAGGCGATCGAGGCGGCGAAGCCGGAAATCGACGCGGCGAACGCGGAGGACGTCGCGGCCGCGCAGGCGAACGGACTCAGTCCGGCGATGGTGGACCGCCTGACGCTGACCGCGTCGCGGTTCAAGTCGATGGTCGACGGCGTCCGTTCCGTCGCGGGCCTGCCCGACCCCGTGGGCGAGGAGCTCTGGCGGCGGGAGCGCCCGAGCGGGATCTCCATCCGGAAGGTGCGCGAGCCCTTCGGCGTGGTGGCCGTGGTGTTCGAGAGCCGTCCGAACGTGTTCGTCGACACGGCGGCGCTCTGCTTCAAGACCTCGAACGCGATCATCCTGCGCGGCGGCAAGGAGGCGATCCGCTCGAACAAGGCGCTCGCCGCGGCCGTGCAGAAGGGCTTTGCGCGCTGGTGCGGTCCGGACCGTCCGCTGCCGCTCCTGGACGCCGTCCAGCTCGTGCAGACCACGGACCACGCGGGCGTGCGCGAACTCGTGCGCATGCCGGACTACGTCGACGTCGCGATCCCGCGCGGGGGCGAGCGGCTGATCCGCGCGATGTGCGAGGCGGCGCTGATCCCCGTGCTGAAGCACTACAAGGGCGTCTGCCACGTGTACGTGGACGAAGGGGCGGACCTCGACATGGCGCTGCGCATCCTCGACAACGCGAAGGTGCAGCGTCCGAGCGCCTGCAATGCGGCCGAGTGCCTGCTGGTGAACGCGAAGGAGGCGAACGCCTTCCTGCCGCGCGTCGAGGCCTGGGCCCGGGAGCGCGGCGTGACGCTGCACGAGGCCGACGCGGACTGGGGCCGCGAGTGGCTCTCGCTCGACCTGAACGTGGGCGTCGTGGCGGACGTCGACGAGGCGATCGCGCACGTCAACGCGTACGGCTCGCACCACAGCGACTGCATCGTGACGCGGGACGCCGCGCGGGCGGCGAAGTTCCAGCGCGACGTCGACTCGGCCACGGTCTACCACAACGCCTCGACGCGCTTCACGGACGGCGGCGCGTTCGGCATGGGCGCGGAGATCGGCATCTCCACGGACAAGCTGCACGCGCGCGGCCCGATGGGGCTCGAGGAGCTGACGACGTACAAGTACTACGTGTCCGGCGACGGCGTGGTGCGGGGCTAGCGTGCGGACCGCGACGACCATCTCCCTGCTGGCGTTCGCCCCGTTCGCCCCGGCCTTCCAGCTGGAGGACCTGCTGATCCGCACGAAGCCGCCCGTTGTCCGCGAGCTGGAGACGACGGGCTACTGCAACTGCGAACGTTGCTGTAGTTGGACGTGGAGCTGGCACGGCTTCGGGAACCCGGTGTTCACGTCGGGACGCCTGAAGGGGCGGCGGAAGGAGGTGGGCGTGACCGCGAGCGGCGGGCAGGCGCGCCTCGGCACGGTCGCGGCCGACACGTCTGAACTGCCGATCGGCACGCTGCTCTACGTCCAGGACTTCGGCTGGGGACGGGTGGAGGACCGCGGGGGCGCGATCCGGGGCGAACGTCTCGACCTCTGGTTCGACGACCACGCGAAGGCGCGGCAGTGGGGGCGACGGAAGGTCCCCGTGAAGATCTGGCTGCCGTCGGGGACGAAGCCGGCCGTGGAGCGACGGGCGGCGGAGAAGTGAGAAGTGAGGGGCGCCGCGTGACGTTCCGTCGAAGCCTGATGCTGCCGGGGTTCCTCTGCGCATTCGCGGGGGACTGGTTCACGGGCCGTTCAGAACAGTCCGCGGATGAGCGCCGGCTTCCTCTGCGGCGTAATCTGCTTCGCGCGGACGCACCTGTTCCGGATGGCCGCGAATGGCGCATCGGCGCCACGGCCCAGCGCGTCATCGCCCTGGCGGAGAGCCGGGGCGCAAGTTGGAGAAGGGAGTTGGCGAAATGATCCGCAAGGGATTCAAGATGAAGCTCCATCCGGGCATGGAGCAGGAGTACGAGCGTCGGCACAACCTGCTGTGGCCGGAGATGAAGGAGATGATCCACGCCTACGGCGGCCGGAACTACTCCATCTTCCTCGACCCCGACACGCTCGTCCTCTACGGCTACATCGAGCTCGAGGACGAGGCGAAGTGGTCCGAAAGCGCCAACACGGCCATCTGCCGCAAGTGGTGGGACTTCATGGCCGACATCATGGACGTCAACCCCGACAACAGCCCCGTCGCCGTCGACCTCCATCCGGTCTTCCATCTGGACTAGCCGGGCCACCTCGGTCCGGTCGGTATAAGGGCGCGATGTCTCCATCGCGCCGCCGGATGGCGGGACGATGGATGTCGGATTTCGCCTCGGAACGTCCCGGCATCCACGTGTCATCGGCAATTCATCCCGCGGCTCGACGGAACGTCGAGCCCGACCACCGGCTGCCCGCAAACTGCACTTGTAGCTGGTCAACTCGATGCACCGGCCAACTTGATGCGGGCGCCTGCGCCTGGGTTGCGCGCCGGCCTCCGGCGCGCGATGGGTTTTAAACAAGGTTTCAAACCAGCCTTGACATACCTACCCGAAGGTATGTATAATACCGAATCACTATGGCCCGTAGGATCAAGGAAGAGGCTGAACAGACGCGCGCGCGGATTCTCGCGAGCGCGCTGGACCTTTTCTCCTCGAATGGCTATTCGCGGACGACGCTGACGGACGTGGCGTCGCGGCTGGGGATGACGAAGGGCGCGGTGTACTGGCATTTCACGTCGAAGGAGGCGCTGCTGATGGCGCTCGTCGACGAGATGCAGGAGAAGTTCAGCCGCCAGATCGACCGGCTGATGCCGAAGGACGAGCTGACGTTCACCGCGGTGGCGGACATGATGACGCGGAACGCCGGGGAGATCCTCGAGGACGCGAAGGGCCGGGCGTTCTTCCTGCTGCTCAACGAGCAGGTCCAGTGGACGAGCGCGTCGATGGAGAAGATCCGCACGGAGCTGCTGCAGGACGAGCGGTGCGGCCCCTGGCACGCGTTCAAGCACGCCGTGGCGAACGACATCCGGGCGGGGCGCGTGCGCGCGGGGGTCAATCCGGACCGCGTGGCGCACGCCTGCCTGGCGCTGTGGTCCGGCCTGGTGCACGCGCGGATCGCGGGATTCATGTCGGAAGGGCTCGTGGAGACGCTCGGCGAGGCGTTCGCGTGCGTGTGGAAATCAATAAGGATAGCTGAGCCTGCGAGCGCGTGAGCGAAGCGGAGCAAGCGAGCAGGCGAAAACCATTGAGGAGGTAGAAGATGAGCGAGGAAAAGAAGGGCATCGGCGCGGCGATCGGGTCCGCGGTCGGGATGATCGTATTGGCGTGCGCGTGCGCGGTGGGTGGCTGGATCGCATGCGACATGTGGCCGAAAGGCGGTCCGAAGGGTCCGGCGGGCTTCGTGATGCCGCCGGCGACGGTCGCGGTGCGTCCGGTCGAGCTGCGTCCGTACAACCTGCCGGAGCGCTTCGTGGCGCACGCCGAGGCGGTGCAGGAGGTCGAGCTCCTGCCGCAGGTGGACGGCTACATCAAGGAGATCAAGTTCAAGGAGGGCGACACCGTCCGGGAGGGCCAGCTGCTGTACGTGCTCGACGACGAGCGCTACCAGGCCGTGGTGAACCAGCGGAAGGCCGACCTCGAGGCGGCCGAGGCCGAGGCGCGCCGCGCGGCCCGCTACTGGGAGCGCATGCAGAAGGCGGACAGCCGCGGCATCACGCAGCTCGAGCGCGACAACGCCGAGGCGGGGGCCGAGAAGAGCAAGGCCGCGGTGATGCAGGCGAAGGCGAACCTCGTCGTCGCGGAATACGACCTCAAGAAGGCGAAGGTCGTGGCGCCGATCGCGGGCCAGATCGGCAAGACGACGGCGCACGTCGGCGACTACGTGGCGCCGTCCAAGGGCGCGCTCGCGCGCATCGTGCAGATCGACCCGATCCGCGTGACGTTCCCGCTCACGGACCGCGCGTACGTCAACTGGCGCGAGGACCAGAAGGCCGGCAAGACGCAGGACCGCCGCATGCGCCTGCTGCTGCCGGACGGCAGCGAGTACGACCAGACCGGCGCGTGGGACTTCGACGACAACCAGATGTCCCTCGAGACGGCGACGATCATCATGCGCCTCTCCTTCCCGAACCCCGACCGTCTGCTCGTGCCGAACAGCTACGTGACGCTGCTGATGGACTACCACAAGGCGCCGGAGCTGCCGTGCGTGCCGCAGCAGGCCATCATCGACCTGCCGGGCGGCAAGCAGGGCGTGTACGTCCTCAAGGAGGACATGACCGTCGAGCAGCGGCCCGTCTCCCCGCGCGAGACGCACGAGGGCTGGGTGGCGATCGACGCAGGCCTGAAGGTGGGCGAGAAGGTCGTCATCTCCGGCGTGAACAAGCTCGTCAACGGCGCGAAGGTCGTGCTGGTGAAGGAGACGAGCAACGACGACATCGACCCGAACTACAAGCCGCCGGTGAAGGAATAAACCGGAAGGGACCGCGATGAAGCTCTCAATCCGCAAGTCGATCGACGAGATCAAGACGTTCTCGCGCATCTTCGTGGAGCGTCCGCGCTTCGCGATGGTGATCGCGATCGTGCTGACGCTCGCGGGCGCGATGGCGATTTCGCGCCTGCCCGTGTCGCAGTACCCGCGCCTCACGCCGCCGTCCATCAGCGTGATGTACAACTACCCCGGCGCGAACGCGCGCGAGGTGATGAACACCATCGCCCGTCCGATCGAGGACGAGGTGAACGGCGTGGACGACATGCTGTACATGGTGGGCAACTGCTCGGACGACGGCAACTACCAGCTCCAGGTGTCCTTCGAGGTCGAGTCGGACCGCGACATGGACATGGTCAAGGTGCAGAACCGCGTCGCGCAGGCCGAGGCGAAGCTGCCGGCCGAGGCCCGCCAGCTCGGCGGCCGCATCCGCGCGCAGAGCGAGGACCTGCTGGGCTTCATGGCCCTGCAGTCGCCCAAGGGCACGCTGTCGCGTCTGCAGATCTCCGACTACATCTACGGCAACATCCAGCCGGTGCTGCTGCGCGTGGCGGGCGTGGGCGAGGCGACGGTGTACGGCCCGAAGCTCGCGATGCGCGTGTGGCTCGACCCGGCGCGCCTCGCGGCGCAGGGGATGAACTCCGAGGAGGTCATCGCCGCGGTGACGAAGCAGAACGTGCAGGCCTCGCTGGGCGTGGTCGGCGCGTCCCCGATCCCCGCGCACGGCGCGTACACCTACACCCTCACGGGCAAGGGCCGCCTGATGAACCCGCGCGAGTTCAACGAGATCGTCGTCCGCCGCGACGCGAACGGCGGCGTGGTGAAGCTGAAGGACGTGGCGCGCACCGAGATCGGCGAGGAGAACTACATGTTCACCAGCCAGTTCAACGCCGGCAACGCGGTGTGCATCGCGCTCGCGCAGAAGCCGGGCGCGAACGCGATCGCGACGATGGACGAGATCTACGCGGAGATGAAGCGCCTCGAGAAGAACTTCCCGAACGACCTCGAGTGGACGGTCCCGTACGACGCGACCGACTACGTGCGGCGCTGCATCAAGGAGATCCTCGAGACGCTGCTCATCACGTTCGGCCTCGTGGTGCTCGTGTGCTACGTCTTCCTGCAGGACTGGCGCGCGACGCTCATTCCCTGCCTGACGATTCCCGTCTCGCTCTGCTCGACCTTCATTCTGATGGCGGTGCTTGGCTACACGATCAACATCCTCACATTGTTCGGCCTCGTGCTCGCGATCGGCGTCGTGGTGGACGACTGCATCGTCGTCGTCGAGCGCGTGCAGTTCCTCATCGAGACGCGCGGCCTGAACGCGAAGGAGGCGACGATCCAGGCGATGAGCGACGTGACCTCCGCCGTCATCGCGACGACGCTGGTGCTGCTCGGCATCTTCGTGCCGGTCGGCTTCATGAGCGGCATCACCGGCCGCATCTACCAGCAGTTCTCGGTGACGCTGTCGGCGGCCGTGTGCTTCTCGACGGTGTGCGCCCTGACGCTGGCGCCGGCGCTCTGCTCGCTGCTGCTGCGCGAGGCGCGTCCGTTCAAGCACGGCCCGCTCGCGTGGTTCAACTGGGGCGTCAACCGCTTCAAGGGCCTGTTCGTGACGCTGGCGAAGTGGCTCGCGAGCCGCATTTTCCTGGCGTTCGTGCTGCTCGTGCTGACCGCGCTGCTGACGGTCCAGTCCTTCATGAAGACGCAGACGAGCTTCCTGCCGGACGAGGACCAGCGCGTGGTGTTCGCCTCGATGGAGATGCCCGAGGGCACGGCCCGCGACCGCGCGCGCGACGTCAGCCTGCGCGCGGTGGAGATGCTGCGGCAGATGCCGGAGGTGAACAGCGTGCTCTCGATCACGGGCTGGGGCATGATCGGCGGCCGCGGTGAGAACCTCACGACGCTGATCATCGACCTCAAGGACTGGGCGGAGCGGCCGCTGCCGGAGCAGAGCGCGCAGTCGATGGTGGCGAAGATCCAGAAGACGCTGGCGGCCATCCCCGAGCCGAAGTGGAACGTCTTCACGCCGCCGGCGATCCCGGGCCTCGGCAACGCGAACGGCATCGCCCTCCACCTGCTGAACAAGGCGGACTCCGACCCGATGATGGCGGACCAGGTGAAGAAGCAGGTCCTGATGAAGCTCAACCAGAACCCGCACGTGCTGGCGGCGTTCGCGGGCTTCAACACGGACACGCCGCACCTCTACTTCAACCTCGACCGCGACAAGGCCGAGATGTTCAAGGTGCCGGTCGCGACCGTCTACGCGACGCTCCAGAACTACCTGGGCTCGCGCTACGTGAACGACGTCAACCTCGGCACGCAGGTCAACCGCGTGACGGTGCAGTCCTCGTTCGAGGGCCGCGCCACGCCGCAGGACGTCGAGCGCCTGTACGTGCGCAGCGAGCGGGGCGGCATGATCCCGGTCGGTTCGCTCGGCACGATCACGCGCGAGCTGGGCCCGCGCATGGTGTACACGCGCGACAAGTACGTGACGGCCGGCATCACGGTCATCACGAAGCCGGGCGTCGCCTCGGGCCTCGTGATGAACGAGATCCGCGAGCTGATGGAGAAGGAGCTGCCGAACGGCTTCGGCTACAGCTGGTCGGGCCTCTCCTTCCAGGAGGCGCGCAACGAGGGCGGCGCGGCGCCGCTGATCGGCCTCGCGATCCTCTTCGGCTACCTGTTCCTCGTGGCGCAGTACGAGTCGTGGACGATCCCGCTGCCGGTGATGCTCTCGATCTTCGTGGCCGTCTTCGGCGCGCTGCTGGGCCTTAAGTGGTGGGGCATCTTCACCACCGGGGCGGCGTTCCCGCTCTCCATCTACGCGCAGCTCGGCCTCGTGCTGCTGGTCGGCCTTGCGTCGAAAAACGCGATTCTCATCGTCGAGTTCGCGAAGGACAAGCGGGAGAACGAGAACTACTCGATCGTGGATGCGGCCGGCACGGCTGCGGGCGAGCGCCTGCGCGCCTTGCTGATGACGGCGCTCACGACGCTGCTTGGCACGCTGCCGATGATGATCGCGACGGGCGCGGGCGCGGCGAGCCGCAACCATCTGGGCACGACCGAATTCTGGGGCATGTTCGCGTCCGTCTCCTTCGGCATCCTGCTGGTGCCGGGACTCTACGCGCTCTTCCAGACGTGGCGCGAGCGGATCAAGGGAATCTTCCAGAAGTGAAAGGCGAATGAGATGCAGAGAATCCTGATGTGCTGCGGCCTGCTGCTGGCCGCGGGATGCGGCATGTGGGCCGTGGGGCCGGACTACAGCGAACCGGAGATCCTCGCGCCGGAGGCGTCGACGCCGGATGCCGGGTATCCGACCACGAACAAGACGGCGACGGGCGAGTTCCGTCCCGCGGAGACGAACGAGGATCCCCGCGTGGTCCTCACGGCCGAGCGCATTCGCGGCTGGTGGGGGCAGTTCAACGACGAGATCCTCACGAACCTCGTCGAGGCCGCCGTGTCGAACAACCTCACGTTCCTCATGGCGCAGCAGCGCCTCGTGCAGGCGCGCTGGCAGCTCGTGGGCAGCGTCGCCGCGTTCATGCCGAAGGTCACGATGGACGGCACGTATACGCGTTCGGGGGCGCACCGCTTCACCAGTTCCCGCGCGGACTCGGGCCGGAACCACCACGGCGACCTCTGGAGCAGCGGCTTCGACGCCACATGGGAGATCGACGTCTTCGGCGGCACGCGCCGCGCCTACGAGGCCGCCGACGCACAGCTTGCGGCGGCGGAGTGCACGCTTGAGCAGGCCTGGGTCACGCTGACGTCCGAAATCGGCCGGCAGTACATCTCGCTGCGCACGGTGCAGGAGCGCCTGCGCGTCGCGCGCGCCAACCTCAAGCTGCAGAGCGAGACCTACGACATCCTGAAGTCCCGCCTCGACAGCGGCATCGGCGACGAGCTCGCCGTGAACCAGGCGAAGTACAATGTCGAGCAGACGCGCGCGGGCATCCCCAACCTTCTGGCCGCGGAGGAGCAGCACATGAACGCGCTGGCGATCCTCGTGGGCACCATGCCGGGTTCGCTGCACGCGCTGTTGGGCGAACTCCCCGACCGCGACTGGCTGGTGGCGCCGCAGCGGCTCGCCGAGATCCGCCTCGACGCGATGCGCGCCCGCCCGGACGTCCGGGCCGCGGAGCGCGCCCTCGCCGCGCAGGTCGCGGCCGTCGGCGTCGCGGAGAGCCAGCTGTTCCCGAAGTTCTACATCAACGGCTCCCTGGGCCTGGACAGCGCGGAGGCGAGCAAGTTCTTCCGCCGCGACTCGTTCATCGCCTCGATCGGCCCGAGCTTCCGCTGGCCCATCTTCCAGGGCGGCAACCTCGTCGCGAACATGAAGGTCGAGGAGTCCAAGATGGACGAGGCCGCGCTCCGCTACGAGCTCGCGGTGCAGACGGCCTACGAGGAGACGCGCAACGCGTACAGCGCCTATACGCAGGAATACCACCGCTACCAGTCGCTACAGGGCGCCGTGGCCGCGGCCCGCGCGGCGGTGGACATCTCCAACGACCTCTACAAGAACGGCCTCGCGGACTTCAACAACGTCCTCGACGCGCAGCGCTCGCTGCTGACGCTGGAGGAATCCCTGGCGATCAGCCGCGGCACGATCACGGTCGACCTGATCGCGCTCTACAAGGCCCTCGGAGGTGGAATCTGCCTTTGAGGTCAAGGGGGGATGAAAAATTTCCCCCATTTTTGAATTGCCAAATGACCGAATATCCACTATCCTAATACACCATGGAGACGGGAACTAGGTTCTCGCCTTCGGTGTAATCTGTCCAAAGAGGTAGAACAAAACATGAACAAGGCTTTGCATGCTCTCGTCTACGTGATCCTGGTCATCGCGGCGGCCGCGCTGTACTTCGAGTACAATCTGTACGGGAAGAAAGAACTGCTCAAGGATCGCAACCGGCAGCTGGAAGACTACCTCGTGAAGCTTTCCAACACGATCGAGAAGTCCGACGCCGCCAAGCCGACCACGCTTCCCGAGGCGCTCAAGGACGTCTCCCCGGTCGAGGCGAAGCTCGTCGACACCCCCGAGACGGAGAACGTCCTGGAGGAGTACCAGGCGCAGCTCGAGGAGCAGAACCTCGAGACGATGAAGTGGGACGACAAGGAGCGCATGCAGCTTCGCCAGTACTACAAGGTGGACGGCGAGGGCAACCGCATCCCCGACGCCGCCAATCCGGGCGACTATGTGAAGAAGGGCCCCGGCACGGCGCAGGAGCTTCTGGACCAGCTGTTTGACCGCGCGAAGGCCCAGCAGGCCAAGCTGAACACGACGCGTGCCGCCCTGGCCGAGATGCGCACGAAGGTTGAGGGGCTTGTTGCCGAGTACAACAAGATCAAGCCCGAGTGCCGCCAGGAGAAGGTTGCGGTGGAGGAGAAGAAGGGCCAGGTCTCCGAGCTTGAGCAGGACAAGGCCTCCGCGCAGGAGCAGCTCACGAAGGTCAAGGGTCAGATCGACGACCTGAACGCCGAAATCAAGTCCCTCAAGGATGAAGTCGCGAGTGCGAAGGACGAGACGGAGGCCGTGCGCGAGGACCTGCAGAAGAAGACGGAGTACGCCGACAAGCTGAAAGAGCTCCTGAAGAACACCGTCGTGGCGCCGGCCCAGCGCAGTTCCGCCGCTGCGAGCGCGGACGCGGTCCTGCTCACGGCGGGCTGCAAGGGCAAGATCATCGATGTCAACACCAAGCTGATGTTCGCGATCGTCGAGCTCAATCCCGATGCGATCGCCGAGTTGCTGGGGCCCGACCGCCAGAACCCGCTTCGTCCGACGGAGATGGGGCTGCGCCGCAAGGGCTTCCAGGGCCCCGCCGGCGAGTACGTCGGCCGCATCCGTCTGCGCCAGGCCGTGCAGAACAAGAACTTCGTCATCGCCGACATTCTGGGCGACTGGCAGCAGGCGCAGGTTCAGAAGGGCGATGAAGTCTTTGCGGAGTGAGGGCTGGGCCTGGGCGTGCCGGATTCTGGCCGCGCTTGCCCTGGGCCTGCTCGCGGGCTGCATCGCGGATTCGGCCGAAGATTCCGACCTGCCCTGGTCGACGAACCAGAACTGGGAAGGTCTTGGGCCGATCGGGACGATGATCCAAGACAGGTGATATGCTGGAGAACATTGAGTTCACGCAGAACGAAGGCGGCGTCCGTTTGGACGCCGCCTTGTTTGCCCGCTATCCCACGTCAACCCGCGCGTTCTGCCGCGAGGCCTGCGCCGGCGGGCAGGTGCTGGTGAATGGCCGCCCCGCGATCAAGGGTCTCAAGCTGCGTGGAGGCGAATCCATCCGCATCGTCGCGCTGGCCGAGGAGCGGGACAACCGGGTCCTGCCGGACCCCGCGGTGCGTGCGCGCTGCATCTTCGAGGACGATTCGCTGCTGGCCTATGACAAGCCGGCCGGCATGCCGGTGCAGCCACTTTCCCGCAAGGAGACGGGTACGCTGATGAACGGTGTGGTGGCCCGTCATCCCGAGTGCGCGGAGGTCGGGGACCAGCCGTTGATGGCGGGCGCCTTGCATCGGATCGACGCGGATACGTCCGGGCTCGTCCTGGTGGCGCGCACGGCCGCGGCCTTCGCCGACCTCCGGGCGCAATTTGCCGAGCAGAGCGTGGCGAAGACCTATCTTGCCCTGGTGGAGGGCGCCGTTGCGGCCGGCTGCACGCTGGAGAACGATCTTGTGCACGACCCGACGCTGCCGTTCTGCCGGATGATCGACATTTCGCGCGCCCGCGCCAAGGTCCGGACCGCGCCGATGCATGCGGTCACCCGCTTCCAGCCCATCGGCATCACAAGCTGCGGGAACGAGCAGCGTACGCTGCTGGAAGTGACGATCTTCACGGGCGTCACGCACCAGATCCGCGCGCAGCTCGCGTTCGCCGGCATGCACATCGTCAACGACCGCCTCTACGGGGGCTTCGCGGTCGAAAACCAGACGGGGCACTGCCTCCATGCGCTGGCGGCGGGGTTCCGTCATCCCGTCTCGGGGGAGCGGGCTGAAATCCGCACGCCCTACCCGTCGTGGGCCCGGATCTGAAGGAGGACGCCCATGGCGGCCAAATACACCTGGCGGCGTTTCCGTCTGTCCCTGGCCGCGGCCGGTTTTCTCGTCCTCCTGGGGGCGGGGGTGCGCTGCGCCGAATACCGCCAGGTCGGATACACGAACGACGCGTCGATGTGGATCTTCGTAGCCGCGGGGCTCTGCGCGTACTACGCGGCGATCGTCGCCTCTGTGCTTCGTCGCGGCGCGCGGAGGAAGTCCGGGCCCCCGCAGAACAAGCCTGACATTTCCGACTAGCAAATCCCCTGTGTTTTTGCTATCATGAACAGACCATTTTTCCATAGAAAGGCAAGTACCAATGAAGTTTGAGAAGAAAGATTCCAGCGCCTGCGTGGTCGCCCTCCAGATCAAGGCCGAGGCCGCCGAAGTTGCGGATGTCTACAAGTCGGTCCTGGCCGCGTTCATGCGCGAGGCGGTGATTCCCGGCTTCCGCAAGGGCAAGGTGCCGCTGAACATCATCAAGCAGAAGTTCCAGCAGGAAATCGCCCGCGAGTGCGAGCAGCGCTGCTTCGGCAAGTTCTACCAGGAGGCCCTGAAGGAGTCCGCGATCGAGGCGGTCAACCTCCAGAACGTCACGGACGTGCTCTTCACGCCGGAGACGGGCTTCTCCTGCACGGCCCTCGTCGAGGTCAAGCCGGAGTTCTCGCTGCCGAAGTACAAGAAGCTCGCGATCAAGGCCGGCGACACCCAGGTGACGGACGAACAGGTCGAGGAGCGCGTCGAGAGTTTCCGCAAGGCGTTCGCGAAGTTCGAGGACGCGAAGGCGGACGACGGTTCCGTGGTCGGCGCGGGCGACTTCGTCGAGATCGACTACTCCGGCGCGCTGGACATCAAGGCCAGGACGCCGCTCTCCGAAGTCGTGCCGGACCAGAAGGCCGTCTGCGGCGCGAACGACTTCTGGCTGCAGGTCGAGGACGGCCGGTTCCTGCCGGAGATCCTCGAGGCGATCAAGGGCATGAAGATCGGCGAGACCAAGGACGACGTCAAGGTCAAGTTCCCGAAGGACAACGCCCCCGAGGCGCTGAAGGGCAAGAAGTGCGTCTACACGGTCACCGTGAAGGCCTTCCGCCGCCGCCAGCTCCCGGACGACGCCGCGTTCGCCGAAGCCGCCAAGGTCGAGTCGCTCGACGCCCTCCGCAAGCAGTTCCGCGAGCAGATGGAGAAGGACGCCGTCGCCGCCGAGGCCGAGAACCTCAAGAACCAGGCGATCGAGCTCCTCCTCAAGAAGGCGGACTTCGAAGTCCCGCCGTCGCTCGTCCGCCGCCAGACGAGCAGCTACCTCGAGGACCTCGCGCAGCGCGCCCAGTACACGGGCATGACGGCCGAGTACATCGAGAAGAACCGCGACAAGATCCTCGCGGACGCCGAGAGCAACGCGACGCGCCAGGTGCGCCTCTCCTACATCCTCCTCGGCATCGCGGCGGAGGAGAAGATCGAGGCGTCCGACGCGGACGTGAACGCCGGCCTCGAGAAGATGGCCGCCGGCTCGAACGGCAAGGTCACGGCCGCCGACCTGCTCAAGCAGCTCGTCGAGAACGGCCAGGTCGCGCTCTACAAGGAGCAGATCCGCGCCGAGAAGGCCCTCGACCTCGTCGTCGCCGAAGCCAAGAAGTAAAACAACTCACGCGTGTCGTGTAAGAAGGGGGGCGGACTATCCGTTCCCCCTTTGTATGAAGAACATGAACGAAAAATCCTATCTTGTCCCGATGGTGGTCGAACAGACCGCCCGCGGCGAACGCTCCTACGACATCTACAGCCGCCTCATGCAGGACCGCATCGTCCTCCTGGGCGGCGAGGTGAACGACGATTCGGCGAACCTGATCGTCGCCCAGCTCCTGTTCCTTCAGGCGCAGGACCCGAAGAAGGAGATTTCAATGTACATCAACTCGCCGGGCGGCAGCGTCACGGCGGGTCTGGCGATCTACGACACGATGCAGTTCATCTCCTGTCCGGTCGCGACCTACTGCATCGGGCAGGCCGCCTCGATGGGCGCCGTCCTCCTGACCGCCGGCGCGAAGGGCCGCCGCTTCGCGCTGCCCAACGCCCGCATCATGATCCACCAGCCGTGGGGCGGCGCCGAGGGCAAGGCCAGCGACATTGAGATCACGTGCCAGGAAATCCTGCGCCTCAAGCAGACGCTCAACGAAATCCTCTCCTCCCATTCCGGGCAGAAGATGGAGAACGTCGTGCGCGATACGGACCGCGACCACTTCATGAGCGCCGAGGAGGCCTGCTCGTGGGGGCTGATCGACAAGGTCCTCGTTCCGAAGAAAGCCTAAGCGATGCCGCGTAAGACCCCCCCGCCGCCGACTGGTCCGCGCTGCTCCTTCTGCGGGCGCAGCGTGGAGGATGGCGTCCTCGTCATCCCGTCCGAAAACGCGAACATCTGCGAGGACTGCGCGCGCTCGGTCAACGCCTTCATCGACGAAGTCCATGCGAAGGCCGATGCCCTCCAGGGAGGGGGGGCGGAACCGTCCGCGGCGCGCCGCAAGGGCGCCGCGAAGGCCGCCCGCGCGCCTGCGCTCGGGCCCGTGCCCCCGCCGCGCGAGATCAAGGCGTTCCTTGACAGGTATGTGATTGGGCACGACGCGACCAAGAAGATCCTCTCGGTCGCCGTGCACAACCACTACCGCCGGCTGGAATCCGCCACCGCAAAGGCCAATCCGGAGTTCGCGGACGTCGAAATCGAGAAGTCGAACATCCTTCTGATCGGCCCGACGGGCTGCGGCAAGACGCTCTTCGCCCGTACGCTCGCGAAGCTCCTGAAGGTCCCGTTCGCCATCGGCGACGCGACCACGCTGACCGAGGCCGGCTACGTGGGCGAGGACGTCGAGAACGTCGTCCGCTACCTGTGGCAGAACGCCGACGGGAACGTGGAGCTCGCCAAGCGCGGCATCATCTACATCGACGAGATTGACAAGATCGCCTCGAAGACGGACAACGTGTCGATCACGCGCGACGTCAGCGGCGAAGGCGTCCAGCAGGCGCTGCTGAAAATCCTCGAGGGCACCACCTGCCGTTTCCCGCCGAAGGGCGGCCGCAAGCACCCCGACCAGGAATACATCGAGATCGACACGTCGAACATCCTCTTCATCTGCGGCGGCGCGTTCGTCGGGCTCGACAAGATCATCGCCGAGCGCACGGGCCGGTCCGTCATCGGTTTTGAGATGGACGGCGCGGCGAAGACCGCCGGGCCGGCGGCGCCCGCGGCCGAACCGGTGGCCGGCGCGCCCCTTTCCGTGCGGCCGGAGGACCTCGTCAAGTTCGGCCTCATCCCCGAATTCACGGGCCGCCTGCCGGTGATCACGGCCATGGGCGAGCTGAGCGAGGACGACCTCGTCCGCGTGCTCACCGAGCCTAGGAACTGCCTTGTCCAGCAGTACCGCAAGCTGCTGGCGATGGATGGCGTGGACCTCGTCTTCGAGCCCGACGCCCTCCGCGAGCTGGCGCGCAGCGCCCGCGAGCGGAAGACCGGCGCGCGTGGTCTGCGCGCGGCGATGGAGCGCATCATGACGGATGTCATGTTCGAGGCGCCGGACGGCAAGGGCACGCGCAAGGTCGTCGTCACTGCCGACATGGTGAAGGAAGGACTGAAATGACCGTCACGCTCCTTCGCGCGAAGCTGCACCGGATCCGCGTCACCGAGGCCTGCCTCGACTATGTGGGTTCGCTGACCGTGGACCAGGACCTGATGGACGCCGCGGGGCTCTACCTCAACGAGAAGATCCTCTGCGCCGACGTCGAGAACGGCAACCGCTTCGAAACGTACGTGATTCCCGGTCCCCGCGGCTCGGGCGCGTGCTGCCTCAACGGCGCCGCCGCCCACATGGGCAAGGTCGGGGACCGCCTGATCGTCATGGCCTTCGGGCAGTTCACGCCCGAGGAGGCCGCCACCCACCGTCCGCGCGTCGTCTTCCTCGACGACGCCAACCGTGCGCAGAATCCGTGACGGACGTTTCCGAGAACGCCGCCCGTCTCGCGGGCGTGCGACGGATTGTCGTCCACGGCGGGCTCGCCCACGTGGACGACATCATGTCCTGCGCCCTCGCGTACGCCTTCGGCGTGCCGCACGACGCGCCAATCGAGCGCCGCAACCCGAAGCCGGGCGAACTGGATGACCTGTCGACGCTGGTGCTCGACGTCGGCGGCGTGCACGACCCCGCCCGCCTCGACTTCGACCACCACCAGCGCGCGCGGACGGACGAGCCCAAGTGTGCGTTCCGGCTCTTCGCCGAATGGCTCGGCGTGCACGAGGAGATGCGCCTGCTCCATCCCTGGTACACGGCCTGGAACCTGATGGACGTGACCGGCCCCTACCTGACGGCCCGGAAGATGGGCACGACGGCGGACGAGCTGGCTGGTTTCGTGTCCAATCCGCTTTCCGACTGGGTGGTCCGCCGGTTCGCGGACGACCCAGTCCTCCGCCAGAAGCTCGCCGTGACGTTCGCGAACGAACTGGCGCTGACGCGCAAATGCTGGCGGGAGATGTCGCCGAAGATCGTGCTGCGCACGTTTGCCGGCCTTCCCGTCGCCGACTTGACGGCGTGCCTCACGGAGGAGATTTCGCGCTGTTCCGACGCCTGGGTGCGCCAGAACGCCCCCGCCTGCCTGCTGATGCGCGACGGACGCGGCACCGGCTGGTCCCTCCTGCGCTGCAACGACGACCCGCGCATTGACTTCTCGCGCTGCGCGGGCCGCCCCTACACGCTCTTCGCCCATCCGGGGGGCTTCATCCTCAAGACGACCTCCCGCGATGTCGACCTGGACCGCGTCCTGTTCGACGCCCGGACGCCCTTCGAGGCTTGACCATTTCCTGACAGACCCGCGATGTCGGC
>JAEDMN010000243.1 GCA_016302985.1 Kiritimatiellia bacterium
TGCCGTGGCTGACAAAACGCCCTGCCGCCCTTTCACTCCTGGACGAGCGGGATCAGCTCCGCGAGCGAAGCCCAGTCCTGGTTGTGGTGCGCGGAGAGGGCCGTGAGGCGGAGGTACTTCGCCTCGACCGGCTTCGCGAAGAGGACCTCGTGCGGCTGCGCGTCGTCCGGGAACACGCCCTCCTTCGCCACGGTCCAGGACGTGTTGTCCACGCTCGTCTCGAGCCGGTACTTCCGGATGCGGCCATGACTGTTGCCGTCCTGGCGCGGGACCGCGACGGCGCCCGCGAGCTTCACCGTCTTGCCCAGGTCGCAGGCGATCCAGTGCGGATGGCGGGCGCAATCCCTGCTCCACCGCGAATGCCACATCGTCTCGAGCTTGCCGTCGAACGCATGCGCGGCGCGCTCCTGCCCGCCCTCCTCGCTGGAGACGCCGCAGAGTCGGCTCCCTCTGAAGCCGACGCTGGGCGTGGCCTTCGCGGTGGACGGCAGTTCGGCCGGCGGCACGTGCAGCGCCGTCGTGGCCCCGCGCGGCAGGATCGCGAAGTCGAGGCGGTACGGCTTCTTCGTCGTGATGATGTCCTGCTTCAGCGGGCCGGGACCGCAGCTCGCGCCGCCGAGGCCGCGCGTCTCCGCGAAGATCCCGACCTCGACCTTGGCGGGCGCAGGCAGTTCCGCGGGATGCATCGCCTCGACGATCTCCTGAGCGGACCACGGCTGCGCCGCGCAGGCGAACGGCGCGCCCAGCGTCGCGAAGCCCAGCGCGCCCTTCGCGCCCGACAGCGTCAGGGCGTCCGTCTCCTCCCAGTTGTTCACGTCCTCGGGGCGCGCATAGGGCATGACGAAGTGCGTCAGGTCCATCTCCCACCGGCCGCGGAACGCGCCCGACTTGCGGTCGCGGTAGTTCTCGAACGGACCGCGGCCGAACCACTTCACCTGCGCGAAGTCGAGCGGCAGGACGAAGTGGTAGCCGATGCGCGGCAGCTCGGCCTCGAGGCCGAACGCCGCGTGGCCGCGGATCTCGCTCTGGCATGTCGCCGTGCCGTCCGCGTACACGCGCCAGCGCTGGGCCGCCGTGAAGGTTGGCGCGAAGGCGCCGGGCTTCTGTCCGGACTTCCTGATCCACGCGCCGTTGCTGCCGAAGTTCCGCAGCTCCTCGCGCTCCGCGCCCGCGTAGTCCACGACGAGCGTGAACGCGCACGCGCCGTCCTCCTCGACGACTTCGGAGACGGAGGCGACGGTGGACTTGAACGCGCGCCAGCCGTTCGCGGTCCACACGCCGGCGGGACCCACCTCGTTCGAGCTCGGCGCGCGGTAGGCGTCCAGCGTCATCGGCTTGAGGAAGCGCTCCGCGCCGTCCACCTTGTAGGAGGTGAGCGCGCCCGTCGCGAGGTCGAACGCGAGCTCCACCCTGCCGGCCGTGAACACGAGGCGGCCGTTGCGCTTCGCCCACGCGGCCTTGCCCGCGGGCGCCGTGAACGGGACCGCCCGGTAGGCGTTCGGCAGGTCGAGCTGGTCGTCCGCAATCACGTACCCCTTCTCGAGGTAGCCGTCCTGCGCGCGGCAGGCGAAGCGGACGCGCACCGAGACGGAGGTGCCGGCCTTCACGGCGGCACGCGCCGCGGCGGGCACGGGCAGCGTCTTCCGTCCGCGCGGACCGACCGCGTCGAGGTCGAGCTTCTCGGTCTGCACGACCTCGCCGTTGAGGACGAGCTGCCAGGTGGCGTCGTAGACGTCGAGGCCGCGGAAGAACTGCTTGTTGAAGACGGTGAACGTCTCGGCGCCTTCGTCCAGCGTCACGGAGACGGGCTGGAAGACGTGCTTGATCTCCCAGTAGGCGGGCTCGAGGGCGCGGTCGGAGAGGATGCAGCCGTTCATCACGAACTGTCCGTCGTTCGGCTTGTCGCCCCAGTCGCCGCCGTACCCGATGATCTTCACGCCGTCCTTGTTCAGCTTGTAGAGGCCCTGGTCGACCCAGTCCCAGATCGTGCCGCCGATGACGACGTCCGAGGACTCGATGGCGTCCTGGTAGTCCTTGAGGTTGCCCATCGCGTTGATCATGTTGTGGGCGTACTCGCAGATGTAGTACGGGCGCTTCGCGTCCTTCTGGTTCGCGTGCCACCAGACGCCGTTGACGTCCGGATACATGTTCGAGTCGACGTCGGACGCCTTCCAGTCGCCTTCGTAGTGCGTCGGACGCGAGGCGTCGCGCGCGTGCACCGCGTCGTCCGCGGCCTTGAAGTTCTCGCCGGGGCCGGACTCGTTGCCGTGGCTCCAGAACAGGACGGCGGGATGGTTCTTGTTGCGCTCGACCATGTTCAGGTTGCGCCAGACGATCGGGTCGCGGAAGCGCGGGTCATGGCTCGCGGCCTTCTCTCCGTAGCCCATGCCGTGCGTCTCGACGTTCGCCTCGTCCATGAGGCAGATGCCGTTCAGGTTGCAGAGATAGTACCAGTAGTCGTCCTGCGGGTAGTGCGAGTTGCGGACCATGTTGCAGTTCGCGCGCTTGAGCAGACGGACGTCCTCCTCCTGCCGCGCATGCGGGCAGTAGTGTCCGTAGCGGGGATCCGTCTCGTGGCGGTTGGCACCGTGCAGCTTGACCTTCTTCCCGTTCAGGCAGTAGCGTCCGTCGATGATCTTGCTTTCGCGGAAGCCGACCAGCGTCGAGACGCACTCGCGCGTCTTCCCGCCGTCGACGAGCGAGAGGACGAGCTTGTAGCAGTTCGGGGCCTCGGGGCTCCACGTCAGCGGCTTCGCGACGCGGAAGGCGGTCCCCTCGGGCGCGAGCGCGACGGGCTTCCCGTCCAGGTCGAACAGCGCGGCCTTCACCGTGGCGCCGGACGCGTCACCGGCGAGTTCGCTCTCGACGTCGAGGATCCAGTCGCCGTCGTAGACGCCGGCCGTCGCGGGACGCACCTTCGCGAAGAAGTCGCGGATGCGGGTCTGCGGGCGGCGCACGAGCCAGGCGGAGCGGAAGATGCCCGAGAGACGGAACATGTCCTGGTCCTCGAGGTAGGAGCCGTCGCTGTAGCGGTAGACCTCGAGCGCGACCGTGTTGCGGCCGGGCTTCAGCAGCTTCGTCACGTCGAACTCGGCGGCGCAGCGGCTGTCCTTGGTGAAGCCGACGTATTCGCCGTTCACCCAGAGGTAGTAGAAGCTGTCCACGCCGTCGAACTTGAGGAAGACGCGGTCTCCCGCCCAGTCCGCGGGCAGGTCGAAGTCGCGGCGGTAGCTGCCCACCGGGTTGCGCGCGTCGTGGTTCGTGAACTCCTTCGGCGGCTCGCCCATGACGTAGGGCGGATTGCACGCGAACGGGTAGCGCGCGTTCGTGTAGAGGGGCGTGCCCCAACCGCCCTTCCCGTTCGCGTCGAACGCCTGCCAGCTGCAGGGCACGCGGATCGTCGGCCAGGCGGAGACGTCGTAGTCCGGCTTCTGGAAGCCGACGGGACGCGACGCCGGGTCCTTCGACCAGTTGAACTTCCACGCCGTCTCGCTGTCGAGGCAGATCTGGCGGTCGGTCTTCCAGGGCAGGATCGCGAGGGCGGACGCCTCGTCCGCGAACGGCGCGAAGGACGCGCGGGTCTTCTCGCGCCCCTGGCTCATCCGCGTGAGGTCCTCCCATTCGCGCCCGTCGGGCTCGAGGGCGAAGACACTGCACGCGCTGAACAGCGCGGCGACGGCGAGGATTCGGTTCAGATGCATTGGACGGACTCCCTTGGAACGTGAAACGTGGGTATAATTCTCATCGACCATTGTACCATTTAGCGTGGTCCCCGCTCAACCCCCATGTCAGCGCGTGCCGCCCGTCTCGTCCGGATCCATCACGACCGCCGCCGAATCGCGGTACGAGCGCGTCCCGTCCACGACGGTCGGCGGCACGACGCGGTTCGTGCCCGGCACGGCCTTCAGCTCCGGACGGATCCAGCCGAAGCCGTCCTTCGAGTAGGCATAGCCCGTGCCGTCGAACCAGCCCGCGCAGTACCAGCACTTGAAGAGGCCGTCCGTGCCGTCGTACCACACGCCGCCCGAGAACGGCGCGGCCATCGCCTCCGTGGGCCGGCCACGTCCCGAGAGACGCCCCTTCTCGAGGTCCGTCTCGGGCTTCATCACCGGATTCCGCGCGTCCTTCTGCGGCTTGTGCCACGTGCGCGTCATCGACGTCTCCTGGACGAGGAAGTCGTCGACGAAAAGCTGGCGGCCGACGTCCACGGGGATCACGGCCGGCGGATGGTCGAGGTACGGCACCGGCAGCGGATACGTGCGGTATGCCGTCATGTCCGTGCGGTCGCGCGGGTCGCGCGGCAGCGTCACGCCGTTGTACAGCGTCTCGAGCGAGGCGGGGTCGGGCTGGCGCACCGTGCTCGCGGGGTCGAAGCCGAAAGAAGATTTCTCATGGCAGTGTAGTTCCGTGGAGTGCGCGTCAGCGGATGATGACGACCACGCCCTTGCCGACGAAGTCGACGACGTCCGACGCCCGCACCGGCACCGCCTTGCCGCGGTGATCCGACGCATAGCGGATGTCGTTGTCAAAGAGGACGGAGGCCGGCCCG
>JAEDMN010000244.1 GCA_016302985.1 Kiritimatiellia bacterium
CGTGCGCATCGACGAGACGGGGAAATGCCTGAAGCTCGTCCGCACCGGCGGCACGATGCTGCTCGTGCGCTAATGGAGGGGGCCGTGACGGCGAACCGGCGCGAATTCCTGGCGGGTTCTGCGCTTCTGGCGTAGTCCTGTGGATTTTGGGGATGGATTGCGTTACTGGCAGTGTGGTAGAATAGGTGCGCAAATGAAGAAGACGATTCCATTCCTGGTTCTGGTTCTCTCCGCCTGCTGGGTGCACGCGAAGCCCGTGTGCATCGGGGAGACGTGCTATCTGTCCGAAGAGGCCGCGATTGCCGCCGGGCACACGCCGGAGGAGGTGAAGGCCGCGCTCGCGGGACATGCAGAGGCCGTTGATCGCGCGCCGGAGGCCGGCGCGCAACCCAGGGGGGAGGATCTTCCCACAAGGCGGCTGGCGATGGGGTACATGAAGCCCGCTGAATTCATCGCGTTCCTGCAGGACAAACCGGCGGAACGGAGCCTCGAGGACCATTCGCTGCTCGTCATCCTGCTGCTGGTGCTGATGGGGGGACTTGCCGCGAACCTCACGCCGTGCGTGCTGCCGCTCGTGCCGATCAACCTCGTGCTCGTCGGACGCGGCTGGAAACGGGGTCTGGCGTACGGGCTTGGCATCGCGCTCGCGTACGGGGCGCTCGGCATCGCGGCGGCGCTCGGGGGGATGGCGTTCGGCACGATCCAGTCCAGCCCGTGGTTCAGCGCGCTCGTCGCGGTCGTCTTCACGGTGCTCGGCCTCGCGATGAGCGAGCTCCTCTTCATCGACTTCTCGAAGTACCGCGGCAAGGTTGTCGGCGGGCAGGGGAAGACGCGCGGTCTCGGCGGCGTGTTCCTGCTCGGCGTCGGCGCGGCCGTGCTGGCGGGTGCGTGCGTGGAGCCGATCCTGCTCGCGACGCTTCTGCTGACCGCGAAGTGGTTCGCGGCCGGGAAGGTCTGGGCGGTCGTGCTGCCGTTCATCCTCGGCCTCGGCATGGGCCTCCCGTGGCCGTTCGCGGCTGCGGGCCTCTCCGTGCTGCCGAAGCCGGGCCCGTGGATGAAGTGGGTGAACCGCATTTTCGCGCTCTGCTTCTTCGGCAT
Source organism: Kiritimatiellia bacterium (assembly GCA_016302985.1). Taxonomy (GTDB): domain Bacteria; phylum Verrucomicrobiota; class Kiritimatiellia; order RFP12; family UBA1067; genus RUG572. Next base: position 1,099 of record JAEDMN010000244.1, read on the forward strand.
GGCGGCGTGGTACGGCTGGCTGGCGTGGAGGGGGTTCGCCGCCTCACGCGCGCCGGAGGCCGGCGCGCAATCCAACCTTGCAACGCCGGAGACGTTTGCACGGGTGCTGGCCGAGGCGCGCGCGTCGGGGCGTGCCGTCGTCGTCGACATCTGGGCGACGTGGTGCAAGAACTGCCTCGCCATGGAGAGGACGACGTTCCGCGATCCGGAAGTCCTGAAGGCGCTCGAGGAGCAGGGCTTCGTCCTGATCCGCCTCCAGGCCGAGGATCCCGCGGAACTGGCGAAGGTCCAGGCGCTGGACGGACTGGACATCAAGGGCCTGCCCGCGTTCGTGGTTCTGAAGGAGGGGAAATGAGCACGTTCGCCATCTGTCTGACGGGAATCATGCTCTGCGGCGCGGAGGGGATTCCGGCGACCCTGCGGTCCGTGCCGGCGCCCAAGGGCCTGCGCGCCGCCTGGGTGCTGGACGCGGGCAAGGCCGTGCGGGCGACGGGCCTGCGCTTCCGCGCGGACGCCTCACGCCGCTACTGCCGCACCCCGGGCGCCGCGCGCGTGTACGCGGTGGAGAATCCCGATGGTTCGGGCGCCCGTCGCGAACTCGCGCGGGACGACCGGCTGCCGCCCGCGTTCGCGGGCGAAAGCTCGTTCCTGCGCTGGTCCGCCGCCACGTCCCGCTACTGGCTCGTCGAAGCGCCGCGGGGCGGCACGGACGCGCTACGGGACTTCGGACAGTACTTCGACTGGGTCTTCCCGCGCACGAAGACGCGCTGGGGCATCCCCTGCAACGGCGACGCGGGGACGGGGGACGACTGCGCGCCGGCGGGGATCGAACTCTTCGACGCGGAGCCCGCGGACTTCCCGCGTCCGAATGCCGACGGGCTGGCCTTCCCCGACTACCGGCTCGTGAAGGACTGGCTGATGCAGGACTTCGGCGTGGAGGGGGCGGTCACCAACCGCCCCGCCGACCTGCGGGCCTACCTGGCGAAATGCCGCGCGCGACGCGCCGAACGCCTGCGGCGCGTCGCGGCGGAATGTCCGCGCCTCGTCTACACGAAGCACTACACGATGGGCGGAGACGCCGAGCTGCACGGCACGGCGCTCGTGACGGACGAGCAGGTGACGGGGCGTCCCGCAAACTTCAGGAAGGGCGGGCAGCTCTGCCTGCTGACGGTGCATCCCGACGGAACGGTGTCGAACGAGGTGCTCGTGTCGCGTCCCGACGGCTGCATCCGCGACCCGGACGTCTCGTTCGACGGCCGGCTCGTCGTCTTCTCGATGCGGAATTCCTTCAACGAGAACGCGTACGTCCAGCGGCTGCCGAAGGCCGGTCCGGGCGGTCCCACGCGCGACCGCGGCTTCCCGTACGATTTCTACACGAAGCTCGAGGGCGACGACTACCATCTCTACACCTTCGACCTCGAGACGCGCGAGCTGAAGCAGCTCACGTTCTCCGATCCCGCGCCCTGCGCGGACATCGAGCCGTGCTGGACTTCCGGCGGCGAGATCGTCTTCCAGAGCTCGCGCTGCGAACAGACGATTCCGTGCCACCAGACGCAGGACGTCAACCTCTACGTCTGCCGCGCGGACGGCACGCACGTGCGCCGCCTCGCGATCGACGGCGGCTGCACCTCGCATCCGCGCGAGCTCCCCGACGGCCGCATCCTCTACACGCGCTACGAGTACAACGACCGCAACGCGCGTCTGCAGCAGCCGCTCTTCGCGATGAATCCCGACGGCACGCAGCAGCAGGCCTACTACGGCAACGCGTCCGCCTTCCCCGCCTCCCTCCTGCACTTCCGTCCGATTCCCGGGTCGGAGGAGGTGCTGGGCGTCCTCTCCGGCCACCACGTCCACCAGCAGGGCAAGCTCGTGCGGATCGACCGGCGGAAGGGGACGGACGACGACGCGGGCCTCGTGTTCGTGGCGGGCAGCGACATCCTCGAGCGCGGCGCCGTGGTGCCGAGCGACTACGCGAAGGATCCGCGGATGGTCGAGGAATGGAACCCGGACTCCCTCGACTTCATCACGCAAACGGGCGCGCAGTGGCAGAACCCGTATCCGCTCTCCGGAACGGAATGGATCTGCGGCTTCCTCCCCGAGGGGACGCTCACGATCAAGAACTCGAGCCGCCCCGGCTTCGGAATCTACTGGCAGAACGAACGGGGCGAGCGCGAGCTGCTCGCGTGGGATGCGTCCATCGAATGCTCCCAGGCCGTGCCGGCGCGGCCGCGGGCGAAGGCGTTCGTGCGGGCGCTGCCGGAACGGAACCGCGAGGACCCGTTCGGCACGTTCCACATCCAGGACGTCTATGCGGGGCCGGGGCTCGCGGGCGTTCCGCGGGGCACGGTGAAGACGCTGCGCGTGGTGGCGGTCGAGAACCGTCCCGTCTACACGTACTCCTGCGCGATGCCCGCGCCCGTCGAGGCGCGGTACCGTCCGTACCTCGCGTACGGCGGCGACCATTCGGGCGAAGCGGTCACGGCGGGCGGCGCCTGGGACGTGAAGCACGTGCTCGGCGAAGTGGACGTGGCGGCGGACGGCGGGTGCACGTTCCGCTGCCCCGCGAACAACCCCGTCTACTTCCAGCTGCTGGACGCGCGGGGGCGCTGCGTGCAGACGATGCGCAGCTGGACGCACCTGCAGCCCGGCGAGGCGGCGAGCTGCGTGGGCTGCCACGAGGACAAGGCGCAGGCGTATCCGCCGCGCGCCGGACAGGCGCCGATGCGCATCCAGGAGCTGCGCCCCGCGCGGGGGCTGCCCGCGCATCCGCTGCTGGCGCGCCTGAAGCAGGAGGGGCTCTACGCGTCCGCCGCGAACTACCTGGGCGTGAACGGTCCCGTGGACGTGAGGCCGGACGCGCCGACGGCCGGCTTCAGCTTCCCGCGGCTCGTGCAGCCGGTGCTGGACCGGAACTGCGTGAAGTGCCACGACGGGACGGAGAAGAACGCGAAGCGGCCGAACCTGACGGGCGCGTGGCGGAAGGACTTCCGTCCCGAGGCGCACCGCGCGTTCTCCCATGCGTACGCGGCGCTCACGAAGGAGGGGCGCCAGACCGTCTTCTGCAACTGGTACTCGTGCATGGGGCGCGCCGCGATGCTGCCGCCGTACGCGCAGGGTTCTGCGACCTCGCTGCTGATGGCGTACTTCGAGCCCGTCCACCACGGCGTGACGGCGACGGAGGACGAGAAGCGGGTCGTGCAGTGCTGGATCGACCTGGCGATTCCGTTCGCCGGCTCCTACTGCGAGGCGACGGTGTGGTCGGACGACGACCGCAAGGTCTACGACTACCACCAGCGGAAGCGCGCGGCCTTCGCGCAGCGCGAGATCGCGGAGCAGAAAGGAAATATGGTAGAATAGCGGTCCGAATTTCAAAGAGGACCGACATGAGACACGAAGAGATGCTGGAGAAGGTGCTGACGACGCTGGACACGTTCCGTC
>JAEDMN010000245.1 GCA_016302985.1 Kiritimatiellia bacterium
CGGTTGTCGTGCAGCAGCCCGCCCCCGTGGTGGTGCAGCAGCCGGCGACGGTCGTGACCCAGCCCGGCGTCGCCGCGCCCGTGGTGCAGCAGCCCGTGGTCACGTACTAGGACCGTCTTCAGGATGGTCCGGCGGGGGCGAATCCAATTTAATGGATTTGCCCCTTGCCATTTCCGTCCGAATTCGGTATTATATGTTCTCAATTTTTTTGGAAAGGTCAGAACAATGAAAGACGGTATCCATCCTAACTACGTCGAAGCCACGATCACGTGCGCGTGCGGCAATGTCATCCACACCCGCTCGACGAAGCCCGAGATGCAGGTGAACACCTGCTCCGCGTGCCACCCGTACTTCACGGGCCAGAAGACGATGGTCGACACGGAGGGCCGCGTCGACATGTTCAGGAAGCGCTACGCGAAGTTCGCGAAGTAAGCGGCGTCGGCTGCTACCGAAGGACTGGGAGGCGTTCGGGGCGAACTCGAATCCTTCCAGTCTTTTGTTTTTCGCACAGATCCTGACCCATGGTCGAGAAATCGCAGATCAAATCCGTTCTGGACCGGCTCGTGGCGGTGGAGGCCGCCATGGGCGATCCGGAGGTCATTGCGGACGCCAAGCGCTACCGCGAGACGGTTCGCGAGCACACCGCCCTCCGCAAGCTGGAGGCCGCGGCGAAGCGCTACTTCAAGGTCCTCGACGACATCGAGGGCAACGAGTCGCTGCTCGAGGATCCCGATTTCGCGGAGGAGGCCAAGGCCGAGATCGAACGCCTGAAGGGCGAGATCCCGGATGCCGAACGCGCCGTGCTCGCGGGGCTCCTCCCGCCCGACCCGCTGGACGGGCGCAACGCCGTCTTCGAGGTCCGTGCCGGCACGGGCGGCGACGAGGCCGCCCTCTTCGCGGGCGACCTCTTCCGCATGTATTCGCGCTACTGCGAGACGAAGGGCTGGAAGATCAACGTGATGAGCTCCGCGCCGACTTCCCTGGACGGCTACAAGGAGATTGTGTTCACGGTGGTGGGCGACGGCGCCTACGGCTGTTTCCGCTTCGAGAGCGGCGGCCATCGCGTCCAGCGCGTCCCCGAGACCGAGGCCCAGGGCCGCATCCACACGTCCGCGGCGACGGTGATCGTGTTCCCCGAGGCGGACGAGACGGACGACGACTTCGAGATTCCCGAGAAGGACCTGCGCATCGACATCTTCTGCGCCGGCGGACATGGCGGGCAGGGCGTGAACACGACCTATTCCGCCATCCGCATGACCCACCTCCCCACGGGCCTCGTCGCGCAGTGCCAGGACGAGCGCAGCCAGCAGCGGAACAAGGAGAAGTGCCTCGCCACGCTCAAGGCGCGTATCCTCGACCAGAAGCGCCGCGAGGAGGAGGCCAAGGCCGGCGCCTCGCGCCTTTCCCTGCGCGGTAGCGGGGACCGCAGCGAGCGCATCCGCACCTACAATTTCCCCCAGAACCGGCTCACCGACCACCGCGTGGAGCTCACGCTCTACTCGCTCGACCGCATCGTCGAGGGCGACATGGACCCGGTTCTCTCCGTTCTGCACGAGAGCGACCTGTCGGACCGCATCACCGCGGCTCTCGGAAAGTCGGCCTGATGTCCTCCCTGGTCCACCTGTCCGGAGGCGCGCGTGGACCCTTCGCGCACGCGGACTGGACGTTCGAGGCCGGCCACCACTGGGCGGTCCTGGGTTCCGACGGCGCCGCCCGGTCGCGCCTCTGCGCGCTGGTCGCCGGCCTCGTGCCCCCGCCCCGTGGGCTCTCCCTTGAATTCGCCGACGAACTGGACGACGCCGTCCAGATCGTCTCCTTCGCCCAGCAGCGCGCCGCCGCCGCGAAGGGCGGCTTCATGCAGGCGCGCTACCATTCCCTGGTGGACGACGCCGGCCCCGGGGACACGCTGGAGGAGTTCCTCGCCTTCGAGCGGATCTTCGACGTGAATCCCTTCGAGGTCGGACGCGCCCTCGGCCCCCAGCGCCGCGCCTACCGGAAGGCGTTCGCGCGCATCGTCCGCCTGCTGAACCTCACGTCGCTCCTCGACCGCGACTTCCTCGCCCTCTCGAACGGCGAGACGCGCCGGGCCCTCATCGCCCGCGCCCTGCTCGCGAACCCGCGCCTGCTCGTGCTGGACGACCCCTGCGCCGGTCTCGACCCCGACCGGCGCGAACAGCTGAAGCAGGTCTGCGACGCGCTCGCGGCCCGTGGCGTCTCGCTGCTGCTCTCCGTCCGCCACGAAGACGAGATCCCGTCCTGCGTCACGGACGTGATGACCATCGAGAAGGGGCGGATGTCCTGCCGGTCCCGTGCTTCGGATTTCACTTCGGACGCGCCCGCGGCGAAGGCCGCGCCGGCCCGGTCCGTCCTCCCGTCCGCCACGGTGGCCGAGATCGCGCATCCGCCCGTCTACCGCGGCAAGGTCCCGCCGGCCGTCGTCGAGCTGAAGGACATCCGCATCGCGTTCGGACGGCGGAAGCTCTTCGACGGCTTCTCGTGGACGGTCCGCCAGGGCGAGCACTGGGTGCTGCGCGGGGCGAACGGCTGCGGCAAGACGACCCTGCTCTCCCTCGTCACCGGCGACAACCCGAAGGCCTATGCGAACGACGTGACGGTCTTCGGGCACAAGCGCGGCGGCGGGGGCGTGGAACTCGCCCGCATCCGCCGTCGCATCGGCATGGTCTCGCCCGAGATGCAGGCCTATTCCGGCGCCGGCGCGCTCGACCTGCTGGAGGACGCCCTGAAGGGCGGTCCCTCCCTGCTGCTGCTGGACGAGCCCTGCCTCAACCTCGACGCGCACGACGCCGTCCGGCTGAAGCGCCGCGTCTCCTCCTGGCTGAAGGCCCACCCCGCCTGCGCGGCGATCTGCGTCGCGCACCGCGAGGAGGACATCCCCGCCGGCTTCCCCCACGTGCTCTCGCTCTCCGCCGCGAACGCGCCAACTTGATGCATTGTCCTATTCGCTGCACGGCCTCCGTACGCGCGCGTGCCGGCCGTGCATCCAGTGTATCGGGCCAGCCCGTTGACAATTTTGCCAGTTGATGGAACCTGTGGCAGAGGCGGACTCTCGTGTAGGTTGGGAATCTCGACGTTGCGCGGGTTTAACCCGACTTTCCACGTTCGAATGAAAAACCCAGGATTTCCTGGGGGTTTGCTTAAAGGTCTTCACTACACTTGTGTTTTTATGTTGCGGAGGGGCTTTCTGATATCTTGGGTGGAGGTTGGTCAGGGAGTGTTAAGCCTAAACGATTTAGCAGCAAAGCCACTTCTTCTTTCGGTTCGACAGAGCGAGGGAGGGTCACGACTCTTCCATCGGTAGTGGGCATTACGACATCGACCATTTTGATCGTTTTCAGGTTGGCGATAATCCGCCTCGGAGTCAATCCGGGCGCATGCTCTCTTGCCATCGCCCGAAGCGTCTTCGACAGATGTATCAGCCATAATGCCCCTTGCATTGCAGGATTTCGAGCGCGTTTTCATCGGGCGTGAGCGCGCTGATGCGGAAGACGATGCGGTCTGCCTGGTTGATGCGTACGCTCCACCATCCGCTGAGATTGCCGCGAAGCGGTTCGGGATTGCCGATGCAGGACGTACCGTTGCGGTCTATGCTTTGGAGAAGCAAGTTGATGCGCCTGAGTGTTTTTGCGTCTTCTCTCTGCCAGGCAACATACTCATCCCATGCACTTTCGTGCCATATCTTACGCATGGACCGGCTTCTCGGCGTCAAGCAGTTCATGCTCTGCGACGTTTCGGCGGGCGTCCATCTCTCTCGCGCGGCGCTCAAGTTCACGCATGTTGCTGTCGGAGTAGAAGGGGTCGCCCACGACTTCAAAAGGCAACTTGCCACGTTGGAGGGACTGCTGAATGAATACCGTAATCGCCACGGACATGTTCATGCCCATGCTCTTGAAAAGGCGCTCGCCGTCATTCTTGAGTTTTTCATCTATTCGGAAACTAACCTGTGACATACTCTTCTCCTTGCTTGAAAACGACATAAATTGTATCACATATGCTTGTCAATGTCAAGCAGACGAAGCGAAAAACATGATTTAGAAAGGATAAAACGATGAAAAGAAAGATTATGGCGCTTGGCGCGGTGCTGGCCTGGGCGTGTGGCGTCTTTGGCGCGACGCACGAGGATGTGCAGTTGTGGGAGAACGGACCGCTGTGGGCCAAGACCAACATCGGCGCGAACTCGCCGACGGAAGCAGGCTACTACTTCTGGTGGGACGATGGTCGGCGAAACCGACGCGGAAACGGCTAGACCATCGGGGGCTGTTGAGCATTGACGTGTCTTCGGCGTGGTATTTCATCACCATTTGCGCGGAGGAACGTTGCGGTAGGGCGGTTTCGATGAAACCGCCGTGGGGTGGCGCGGTAGGGCGGTTTCGATTAAACCGCCGCCGTCGTCACCGTCCACGCCGTTCATGGCGCGTGCGATGGACATTCTGGACGCCGCGCGTTTTCGGCATGTCAACGGGATATGGTTTTTGGCATTGTTTCTGGTTAT
>JAEDMN010000246.1 GCA_016302985.1 Kiritimatiellia bacterium
GGGTTGCGTTATGGGGCAGGATTGTCTATAATGCACAGGAAATGGCATAGAGGAGATGTCCATGAAGCGATTGGTTGGTTGTCTGGTCGGCATGCTGGGGCTGTGCGCCGCGGGCGCGGTGTACGACGCCTCGACGGGCTATGTGACGCTGCAGGTGAGCGGGTCGACGCCGAATGACTCGCCGCTGAACTGGCAGCAGGCGAACGACAGCTCCGGCAAGCCGTTCTGGTCGGACGGCCAGGCGCTCCACGCCGGCGCGAACTACTATCTCGGGAAGTTCGCGCGCACGATCTACGGCGGCCTGGTCAAGGAGGACGGCGTCAGCGTCCAGAACCTCGTGCTACCCGCGAACCGGATCGTGCTCGACAGCCAGTTCAACCTCAAGACGTACAGGCCGTATCGGCTCGTTTTCGCGAACGAGGGCCTCGTCTGCCTGGGCAATTCGGCGCTGCTCGTCAACGACGGCGCGCTGGAGCCGTTCATCCTCGACGGCACGATCACGCTGCAGGAGACGACCCAGTCGCGGCCGCTGTACCTGCGGCCCAGGAACAGCGCCAACGGTCAGACGATCCAGATCGACGCGAAGGTCCGGTCCACCGCCAGCACGGACTACATCCACGTCGACCCCAACTCCCAGTTCTACGGCAACGTGAAGCTGCTGGGCGACATGACGGAATTCGACGGCTGGGTGAACATCTCCAGCAACCGCGTCTACCTGGGCGCGAGCGGCCTGCCGTCCGCGAACGCCGTCCTGTCGCTGAACGACGCGGCCGAGGCCTGCTTCGAGGCCGCGTCGGGCTCGGAGATCCCGGTCGCCCGGCTGGACCTCAATTCGCGCGCGACGCTGAGGGTGCCGGCGACGAACAACGTGGCGGTCGCCGGACTCCGGCTGGAGGCGGGGACGACGCTGGTCTTCGAGCCCGGCGCGGACGCGGATCTGGGGCGGCTTTCGGCCACCCGTCTCGACCTGCCCGCCGCGGGCACGGTCAAGGTGCGGATGACGGGTTCGCTCGAGGCGTTCCGGCGCGCGACAAGCCGCGTGGCGCTGACGGCCCCGGCGGGCGCGCTCGACGCGGCGAAGTTCGAGGTCGAGGCCGGTTCGGCCCTCGGTGGCATCCCCTCGGAGATGTCGCTCGCGGTCGAGACGGTGGACGGCGGGGACCGGCTCGTCCTCTCCTGGCCGCCCGTCGTCGAGCAGATCGTCACCATCCCGAACGCGGGCTCGGAGGGACTCTTCAACCAGACCAAGACCTGGTCGAACGGGAAGCTCCCGAAGGACAGCGGCGGCTGCGACTTCTATTCCCCCTCCGGCATGGCCATCTACCTCCCCACCGCCCTGTCGCCGTGGACCTTCCCCGGCAAGTCGCTTACGAAGGATGGCGGCACGATGACGGTCCAGGCCGCCCGCACGGTCACCATCTCCAACCTGTACGTCAAGGCCGGCACGACGATCCGGACCTGGCCGGGCGGCGACAACACCGTCATCTCCCCGCTGACGTTCTACGGGGCCTCGGCGAAGACGGCCTTCACCTTCGGCAACCAGACCGCGCTCGAGTGGCGCGGACCGATCTCCGGCGCGACGAAGCTCGACGTGCACATCCGCCAGTTCGGGGCCGACGTGAACGACTGGGCGCCCTGCTTCTTCCGGCCCGCGGGCGACAACTCGGCCTTCACCGGCACCTGGCGGGTGAGGCTGCTGTCCACGACGCTCGGCACGAAGGCCACGAAGCCGTTCACCAGCTGGGAGGACTACTACATGGGCCTCGTCGTCGGGCGGCAGGCGAACCTGGGCGGTCCGCTCGCCGCCTTCGCCTACGACGCGCTCACGCTCCAGGACTGGCAGGCGCTCGTCGCCCGCCCGGATGAAGGGGCGTCCGCCGTCGTGCTCGACGACCCGACGCGCGGCATCAACGCGGTCGGCACCGTGCAGTTCCAGGTGCCGGAAGGGCGGAGCCTCGTGGTCGCGTCTCCGCTCACGCTCGCGGGCGCGATCAAGAAGAAGGGCGCGGGCACGCTCGCGCTCGGCGGCGCCGAGGCGCCGCGCTTCTGCCAGTCGGCGCGACTGACCGCGGCCGAAGTCGCGTCCCGCGGCCTGGCGGACACCAACGTGCTCTGGATCGCCGAGGGCGGACTGAAGCCGCTGTCGAAGACGGGCGTGGACGGCCTCGCGGTGCGCGTGGGGCCGACCGGCGCGCTGCGCCTGGACCTCGAGCCGACGGGCGACGCGGCGACCTACGGACTCTACAATGCGTCCTGGTCGGATCCGTTCGCGGCCGTGGACGCGACAGGCGCGGCCGATGCGGCGGCGACGATCGCCGTGGCGTTCGACCCGCCGGCGGCCGGAGTCGAGGCGAAGGCCTACACGGTGCCCGTCTGCACGGTCACGACCGCCGCGGCCGCGGCGCTGCGCGGGAAGTTCGCGGGCGTGAAGCCGGCGAAGAACTTCGCGGTGCGGTTCACCGAGACCGCGGACGCGGTGGCGGACACGGTGACGTTCTTCGCCACCGTCGCGCCGGGCGGGCTGACGGTGGTCGTGCGCTGACAAGGACGGTTTTGAAGTGGATGTGTTCGTCGAATGACACAGGGAGGAGACGAGATGATGAATGGAATCTTTCGGACGGGCCTGGTTGCAGGGGCGTGCCTCGCCGTGGCGTGCTGTGCCGGCACGGCGTCCGCGCGGGCGCTGGACGAGGCGGTGTTCAACCTGGACATCCGCGGCGACCTGAACGGCAACGGGACGATCGACCCGGACGAGCTCGGCAACGCGTTCGACTACAGTTCGTCCGGCCCCGCGCAGTGCACGGTGAGGCCGCACAAGGGGAAGAGTCCGTGCTTCACGAACCTGACGTTCGCGACGCCGATGCATCCGAACGCCACGAACACGTGGCCGGCCGTCTACCTGCCGCAGGACAACTACTTCGACGAACGCGGCACGAACTTCGTCGCCTGCAACGCGCTCGACTTCGTGGGCCGGGCCGTCACGCAGGGGACGACGCAGACCGTCTACATGCGCTTCCGTTGGGACGGCAACAGCGTGACGAACTTCGACTCGAACTGCTGGCTGATGCTCAACGGCTTCAATTGGAACTTCAGCGGCTGGGGACTCTACGTGTACCAGCCCGCAAACGGGCGGAACGGCCGCATCGGCGTCATGGTGCCGCAGACCTTGGCGGCTGTCTCGGGCGACGGGACCGTCGAGCCGGGGAAGTGGTACGACGTGTTCGCGACCGTGACGCCCCATCTGGAGGGCAAGTCCAAGGCCATCGTCAACATGATCGCCGTCCCCGATCCGAAGGTGGATCCCGACAACGCCGGGCACACGACCTTCAACATGGCCGAGATCCGACGCTGGGAGAACAGCGGATCGGGCTATCCGCTGCTCGCCTTCACGCCCGGCAACACGACGCTGCGCCTGGGCGCCGAGGAGTCCCGCGACTACTGGACCGAGATCAAGGCCGCGAACAACAACGGCGCGAAGACGTTCCGCGGCGCGATCGCGCGCATGGCGATGTGGACGCGCGAGCTGACGAAGGACGAGATGTGGGAGGTCGCCTCGGGATACGACGGGACGCTGCTCTCCGCCGGCGCCGTGAACGGGTCCGCGGACGAGTTCTCCGCCACGCCTTCGGCCGACGTGCATCTCGCGACGAACGCCTGGCGATTCCTGCAGCGCGCGCTCACCGCCGAGCACCCGTCCATCTCCGTGAAGGGCGCGCTCCGCGCGTCCCAGGCGGGCCGCGACCACGTCGTCTCGATCAGTCCGCTGTTGGGGTCGGACGCGTCTTCGCCCCGAAGCGTCCGCCTGGAGGTGAATGGCCGGAAGGTCGGCACCTACGACCTCCGCTTCCGCAGCGGCCGCAACGTCTTCGTGCCAGGTGCGTTCTGGACGGGCGACGCGGACGGGAACGTGACGGTCACGCTCACGCGCCTCGCGCCGTTCGACGCCCCGCTCGAACTGGACGCGCTCTCCGTCTCGGGCTCCTGGCAGCTTGGCACGGCCAACGATTCGAACAGCGAGTTCATCCGCGAGGGCTACGTGACGCCCCACTACGTCTTCGACGATCCCGACATGAAGCACGTCCTGCGCGCGAACGTCGGGCGCGATGGTCCGAACTCGACGGCGTCCTTCCACTTCTACGTCGCGCCGGAGGTGGCGGGCCGCATGGACGCGGTCTTCACCACGCGCGTGACGGACATGGAGAACAGCCAGACCACCCTGGGCGGGAAGGCCCGCGTCGCGCTCTGGCTGAACGGCGAGAATCTCGGTCTGTACGAGACGGTGAAGTCGAAGGACACGCTGGTCTGGAACATCCCCGCGGAGAAGTTCCGCGCCGGCATGAACGTGGCCGCCGTCAGCAACGCGGTGTCGATTGCCTACATGGAATCGATTGGCATGCAGACCGGGTGGGCCTGGATCTGCTACGACTACTACCGCCTCGAGCTCGTCCCGCCCCGCAACGGCACGCTCTTCCTGCTGCGGTAGCCGGGGTGGCAA
>JAEDMN010000247.1 GCA_016302985.1 Kiritimatiellia bacterium
GATGAAGCGCGCCTCGATGTAGATCTGGGGAATCGCCTTGTCGACGGACTTGATGGTCTTCTCGCATTCGGAGAGGACCTTCTCCGACGCCGTGACGACCACGACGTTCGCGCTCTCGAAGGCGCGGGCGAGGGGCTTGGGCATCTTGCCCGCGACCGGGACGGGGAGGCCCGTCTTCTTGTCGTAGAAGATGCCGCCGAGCGTCTCGTTGAAGTAGTCGGCGAGCTCCCGGGCGGACGCGTGCTGCAGCTGGTACGACCGGGTGAACTCGGGCACCAGCTGGCGGTCCTCGTTCACGATGTAGATGCCGCCGCGGGACTCGAGGCGGAACTGGCGCGCGTTCAGGATCGTCTGCAGGGCGTCGAGCCACGGCACGTGGTTCAGCGTCATCGAGACGCGCTGCTGCAGGTTCGAGGAGGAGCCGGAGATGATGTTCGCGCCCGTGACCTTGCGGAACTGGCGCAGGATGTCCGACAGCGTGGCGTCCTCGCAGACGATGTCCACGAGGGACGTCTCGTCGCTCAGCCGGCCGGAGTCGAAGAAGCCCTCCATGGTCGTCTTGGCGGCGGACTTCCCGTCGGCGGCCGCGGTCGCCTCGGCCGTGGGCGGAGTCGGCCGCACCGCCTTCACGGAGGTCTTCCCCTTCACGGCCTCCGCGGAGTCGTCGGCGGCGGACAGGTCGATCTCGTCGGTCTCGCCGGCGGCCTGCACGGCCGCGGGGGCGGGGATCGCCGCCGCGGGGGCGGTCTTCGCCTCGGTCTGGCCCTGCACGAGGGCGGTCGTCGAGGTCGCAAGCAGTGCGAGGAGGAGTTCCTTCTTCATGTTCATTTCCTTTCTCCTGTGCCGGTTTTTCCGTCTGCAGTCTTCTTGGCGGCCGTTCCGGCCTTCCCGTCGAGGTTGCGCGCCTTGATGCGCATGAGCTCCAGCTTGCCGCCTTCGCCCAGTCCCGTCACGCGCCAGGTGAAGCGGTTGATGCCGTGGTTGAACGAGATCAGGTCGCCGTCCGCGTACGCGTTGCCGTTGATGAGCACGCACAGGCGCTGCTCCGCGCCGTCCTCGGTCTGCGCCCGCACGCGCCCGCCGATGCGCAGCGCCGCACGCGCCTTCGCCCAGTGCTCGCCGGTGATGATCTTCGCCTTCTCGGCCTCCTCCGCGGCCTTCTTCGCCGCGGCGGCCGCCTTCCTGGCCTTCTCCTCGGCCTCCTGGCGGGCCTTCTCCTCGGCGGAGAGGCGCGCCTGCTCCTCGGCGGCCTTCCTGGCGGCCTGTTCCCGTTCGACGTCCGCGCGCGACTTGGGCTGCACGCGCACCTCGGCGGTGATGGCCTCGCGCCGGCCCTCGTAGCCGTCCGGCCAGAAGGGGTTGCGCAGGCCGCCGGCGGGGGCCGCCGGCTCCGCGAACGCGCCCGCGCACGCCAGGCACAGCACGGTCAGGAAGGGCGCTCTCATTTCTTCCTCCCCCCGTTGACCGGCGGCAGGGTCGCCGTGTTCACGCCCAGCACGGGCCATTCCAGGACGAGCGTCGCGTCCTGTTCGTCGGGATTCTGCCGGGCCTTCAGCGAAAAGGCCTGCAGCGAGACGAGCGGGTGCACCTTCTCGACGCGCATCACGAACGAGACGATCGCCGCGTAGCTTCCGCGGCAGGTCAGGCGCACGGGCTGGCGTGCATAGAGCTGCGGCGCCTGGGGCTTCGGCAGCGGCAGCAGGCGCTTCGGCAGCTCCACGTAGTCCGTGATGCGCAGCCCGGACTCCTCCGCCGTCTTGTCGAGCCGCGCCCGCGCGCCCATCGCGTACGATTCGAGCACGGGCGTCAGCAGGCCCTCGGCATAGGGCTTCCGCGCCCGCTCGAGCTCCTCGAGACGGGCCTTGAACTGCTGCGCCCCGCGGATGTCGCGCAGCGCGACCCCCTGGCGCTGCTGCAGGTTCTCAAGCTCCTGCTTGGCGCGGGAAAGGGAGGTCTGCGCCGGCTGCACGCAGAACATGTAGGCGACGGCCGCCGCCGCGCCGAAGACCAGCGCGAGGAAGTAGGCGCGCTGCGGGTTCGCCGTGTCCGGGACGGAAGAGGATGTCATTTCTCGAACCTCCTCGCTTGGCACTTGTACTCGATGTCGAAGGCGAGGAGCCGCGGCGCGTCCTTCGTCGCGGAGGCGGCCTCCTGCCGGAACGAATGGATGCGCGGGCTCATCTCCCCGGGCACCGCGGACTTGACGATCGACAGGGTGTTCGAGAACGCCGGCGTCGCGAGGGACTCCATCAGCGCGTTCACGGGCTCGACCTTCTCCGTGCGGCCCATGATGCGGAGCGAGACCGTCTCGACGGTGCCCGTGGGACCCAGCAGCGGGGGCAGCTTCTGCCCGGGCTTCGCGTTCGGCGGCGTCAGGTCCTGCAGCGGGGGCTCGGGGATCTCCAGCGACAGCAGCTGCACCTTCGCCGGCACGACCTCCGCCAGGCGCGCCAACGCGTCGCCGTAGGTCCGCCGGCCGTTCGCGTACATCGCCAGCTGGTCGAGCTCGGCCTGCAGGTCGCGCGCCGCCACCATGTTCCGCTGAACCTCGGCGTGCTGGGCCTTGCGGGCGGCCAGGTCGTCCTCAATCACGCGGATCTGGGACTTGACCATCGTCTCCTGCGCGAAGAGCATGCCCCACCAGCCCAGCACCGCGACGCACGCCAGCGCCGCGAGCACGGGCAGCAGCACGCGGATGCGGACCGGCGAGGACGAGACGACTTCCTGCTCCCGCAGGAGATTCAGATGGAGATTCGGCGCCTTCATTCGTCACCCTCCATTGCGGCGCGCGCCGCGCCGAGCGCCGGCAGGAACACCTGCGTCTGCGACGGCGTCAGCCCCGCGAGCGCGGCGTCCTTGGGCGGCAGCGCCAGCCCTTCGAAGACCGACGGCGCGACGAGGGGCGTCTGCAGCGCGTCCTCCGACATCTGGCTCCAGTAGCGGGCGCCCGATGGCAGCCCCATCAGGAACACCTTGTCGACACGCATGCCGAGGCGCGAGGAGAGGTACTGCAGCGAGACCTCGAGCTGCTGCAGCACGGGCCGCACGAACGGCTCCATCGCGCTGCGCGGGTCGACGATCGCGTCGTCGAGGATCTCGTCCACCATCTCGTCGTCCAGACCGAGGCGCAGCTTCACGCCCTCGCGCATCATCTCCCAGCCCGCGGCGCCCGGGCACTGGCGGAACATCAGCAGCTGCCCCGCGCGGTAGGCCGCGAAGTACACGGCCGTCTTCATCACGAAGATCGCCAGCGCGTTGCCCTCCACCACGTTGAACTCGGGCTGCTCGCAGATCGCGGCCAGCAGCGCGGACGGCAGCGTCTGCACCGAAGCCGCGGTCGGACGCCTTCCCTCAGGCAGCAGCCGCGACAGCCACAGGACCTGGAACTCGGGCAGGGCCGACTGGACGACGAAGGGCTCCTCCGCCAGCGGCGCCATCACGAAACGCATGCCCTGGGCCGAAACCGGCACCCCCGGACGGACCTCCTCCGGAGCGGCCGCCTTGGATGCGGCCCCCTCCGCCGTCTTCGTCGCCACCGGCGTTTCGCGGCGAATGCCCAGCTTCTTCCTCCCGGGCGCGGAAGCCTGGGTTCCGGACGCGGAAGCGGGCGCGGGCGCGGCAAGGTCCAACGTCAGCGCGTCCGGGGACGTCTGGCGAACCAGCATGTCGGGCGACCGCACCGCCAGCGCCGCGACGGGGGCCTGGAACTCGGCCGGAAGCGACCAGGTCGGCTGGCCCCCGACCTGCTCCCAGGAAGCCGGCAGCTCACCCGCGGGCGGCGGCACGAAGCCCGCCGCCGCCACGCTCCACACGCCCTTGCGACGCTGCAGGCGCACGGCGGGACAGCCCCGCGAATCGCCCGAATTGAGAAACACGCCCGTCACGTCGGACAGCCTGCGCCTTCCCGCGCCAGCACCGCCCGGGAAGTTGATCTCAATCGTCTTGTCTTTCGTGAGTTGCAACTTCATATTAAATGTGTTTAGCAGAAAACATGCCGCGAACCTCCACCCCGCTCCCGGCGGAACAAGGCGCGGAACCGGCTTTTGGCATGGTAAATGCTTGTAGTTCGTTTTAGGTTATTCACCACGCGAGTTGAGAAGATGGCCGACGAAAACCATACTACGGACGATATATCCCGGCGGCTGGCCGCCGCCGAGCTGCAGATCGAACGCTCCAAGGTCGTCATGGAATCGCTGGCCGGGTTCTGCCATGCCCTCGGACAGCCCGCCACCGTGCTTCTCAGCAGCATCGAACTGCTGAAGATGCAGGGCGCCGGCACCGACCCTGCGATGCAGAAGCAGATTCTGGACATCTGCTACGACGCCGTCATCGAGATACGCGATCTTCTCGCGCAGATGAAGAAAAAACGCGAATATGTCGCGGAAGCCTACCTGCCTGGAAACGAAAAGGCCGGCAACATGATCTCGCTTCAGGAGTGGAACGAGAAGAACCCGGCCAACTCCTGACGACGG
>JAEDMN010000030.1 GCA_016302985.1 Kiritimatiellia bacterium
TGGCGCGGGCTCGGGCGGCGTGGCGCGGCCCCGGGCGGCGTGGCGCGGGCTCGGGGCATCCGAGTTTTGCAATATATGGAGGGACTGCGCGAGAAGGGCGCACCCCAAACGAGATAAAACAACTGGAGAACGTATATGAAAAACAAGTTAAGGAATGGCCGGGAATGCCACAAGACGGGGCGAAACGCCCCAACTGTCAAGGGTCGCTGAAAAATAATCGAGAAATTTCAAAAGGGGAAAGCCATGGGTCGCGTGTCTTCGTTTTTCAACCGCATGAAGGGTTTCGGCAAAATGAAGGGTTCCGGCAAGTATGCGGCGTGGACCCGGAAGCCGACGCGTCGGCGCGTGGCGGCGTTCGCGCGGGGCTGCATCGTCTGGGACGCGACGGCGGACCACGAGGCGGACCGCGCGGAGGACCGAGCGCTGCTGGAGGCGCTGCCGGAAACGGGGGAATGGGCGCTGATCGTGTTCCGGGAGGAGCCCGAGCCGTCGGCGACGTTCACGTCGCGCGTGGAGCTGCTGGCGGCCGTGGACGCGGTGACGTACACGGGCGGATTCGAGATCCTTGCGGGCGACCGCCTTCACAGGCGCGTGCGGCGTGAGATGTCGGACGGTCGCCCCGCCCTGCTGTTCGCGACGGCGGGGCATCGCCAGGAGCTTCGGAGGGCGATTGAATCGACGCTCCACAAGTGCGTCCGCCACCCGGCTCGTCCGAGGAAGCTCAACGGCTTTCTGGGCGGCGAAGGACGGGTGGAATGCTGCTGCGAGGTGTCGGCCCCGCGGCGCATCGCGAAGCGGGTCGCCACGATGGCGTGCTACCTGAGTGCGCCGAGCTTCCTCGGCGCCGGTCGCGGCCGGGGATTCGCCGGACCGGTGGAATCCGGGGCGTACGACGGGGCGCTGGGATCGGAGCGGTACGCCGATTTCCACGAGAACGGCTTCATGCGCGTCCTGGACGAACCGCTCTCGACGTTCGGGCTGGACGTGGACACGGCCAGCTACGCGACGATGCGGCGCTATCTCGTGGACGAGAAGCGGCTGCCGCCGAGGGACGCGGTGCGCCTGGAGGAGTTCGTCAACTACTTCTCCTACTCCTATCCCGAGCCGACGGGGGACGTGCCGCTGGCAGTGGCCTGCGAGCTGGGGGACTGTCCCTGGGAGAAGTCCCACCGCCTGCTGCGGGTCGGCGTGCAGGCGCGGCGCGTGGCGGTGGAGAAGATTCCACCGGCGAACCTCGTGCTGCTGCTGGACGTCTCGGGGTCGATGGACTTCAATGGCGGCTTCACGATGATGAAGAAGGCGCTGGGGATGCTCGTCGAGCAGCTGCGCGACGAGGACCATGTGGCCATCGTGACCTACGCGAACCAGACGCAGGTGCGCCTGCCGGCGACGAGCGGGCGGGAGAAGGCGAAGATCCGCCAGGTGGTCGAATCGCTGGAATGCGGCGGCGGCACCTCTGGCGGCGACGGCCTGCGCCTCGCCTACGAGGAGATCCGCCGGAACTTCTCGCCCGAGGCGAACAACCGGGTCGTCCTCGTCACGGACGGCGACTTCAACATCGGTCCGCGCGGACCGAAGGAGACCGAGCGCCTCATCCGCGAGCAGCGGGGCAACGGGATCTTCCTCACCGTGCTCGGCGTCGGCTACGGGAACTACCAGGACGCCACGATGAAGCGTTTGTCCACGGCCGGGAAGGGCAACTACGCCTACCTCGACAACCTGCTCGAGGCGAAGAAGGTGCTCGTGAACGAATTCGGGTCCACGCTGCTGACGGTGGCGAAGGACGTCAAGCTGCAGCTGGAGTTCAACCCGGCGCAGGTCGCATCCTACCGTCTGCTGGGCTATGAGTGCCGCAAGCTCGCGGCGCAGGACTTCGCCGACGACAAGAAGGACGGGGGCGAGACGGGCAGCGGGCATTCCATGACCGCCTTCTACGAACTCGTCCCGGCCGGGGTGGACGCCGGGGCCGCGCAGGCCGACGCGCTGCGCTACCAGAAGCGGGTCCCCGTGGCGAGCGAGGAGCTGTTCACGGTGAAGCTCCGCTACAAGGATCCGCAGGGCGAGGCGAGCCATCTCGTCGAGACGCCGGTGCGGGCGGCGGACATCGTGCACGCGGAGGGACCTTCCGAGGACTACCGTTTCGCGTCCGCCGTCGCCGAGTTCGCGCTGCTCGCGTCCGGCTCGGCGCATCGGGGCCATGCGTCGTACGACGCGCTCCTTGAACGCGCCCGTGGTTCGCGCGGCGCGGATCCCGATGGCTGCCGCGCGGAATTCATCCGCCTGGTCGAGACCGCCCGGTTGACGCGCGAACCGGCCGATTGACGTCTCTGGAAGTTGACTCGGGTTGGCGGGTTTGCGATAATAGGACGCAAATCCGTCAACCCGACTGTCCAACAGACGATCGGTCGGTCCGTTCTGCCGACGGAGGGAATCCGAAACGAGAGAGGTGTGGAAATGAAGAAGCTGTTTGCCGTGCTGGCCCTGACCGTGTGTGCGAGCCAGACCGTCGAAGCCAAGAAGCACCATCGGACCGAGCGGACGTTGAACACCCTGGGCGTGGTGTCGTCGATTCTTTTCGGCGACCCGCAGCCCCCGCCGCCGCCGACTGTGGTCGTCCAGCCGCAGCCGGTAATCGTCCAGCAGCCGGTGGCTGTCCAGCAGCCGGTAATCGTCCAGCAACCGGTGGCTGTCCAGCAGCCCGTGCAGGCCCCTGCGCCCGTGCAGGCGCCGGCCCCTGTCGCGGCCCCCGTTTCCGCCGCGGTGCCGGCCCCTGTCGCGGTGCCGGTCGCCACGACGGCGACGGATACGGCCGAGCCCGAGTTCCAGTACGGTCGGCTCACGTTCGAGAAGCCGGCGACGCCCGAGCAGATCGCGGCCGCCCAGGCGAAGATTTCCGCGGGTAAGACAGTTCAGACCCTGCAGTTCGAGGCGGTCGACGACGCGACGATCGCGGCCGCGATCGCGGCGTTTCCCGGCGCCCGGCAGGTCACCGTCCGCAAGACGGCGGTCACGACGCTCGCCCCGTTCGCGCAGCTGAAGGACGCGACGGAAGTCGCCGTCAAGGACGCCGACCTGCGCGCCGTCTCGCTGGCGCCGCTCGCCTCGCTGCCGAAGCTGAAGACCTTCGCCGGCACGTACAGCAAGTTCGCGGACCTGTCGCCGCTGGCGGCCTGCCCCGAGCTGAAGGACGTCGACTTCTACGGCGCCGAAGTGACGAGCTTCGCTCCGCTGGCGGCCTGCCCGAAGCTCGAGCGGGTGTACTTCTACGCCGCCAAGACGACGCCCGAGGGCTACGCGTCGCTGGGCGCGCTGAAGCAGGTGAAGCGCTTCCATGGCGGCCTCACGAAGATGACGGACATCTCGTGGCTGCGCCAGGTGCCGCAGGCCGAGGAGGTCAAGATCTTCGCCGAGAAGATTCCGGACCTCACCCCGCTTCAGGCGCTGCCGAACCTGACCTATGTCCGCCTCTGGAACATGAAGGGCGGCAACTTCTCCACGGTGGTCGGCGACCTTTCGCTGCTGGCGGGCAACGTCAAGCTGAAGCGTCTCGAACTGCCGGGCAGCAGCTATTCGAACCTCGGCGCGCTCGCGTCCCTGCAGGAACTCGAGGTGCTCGACCTCTCCAACGCGCAGGCCCCGGTCGACGTCTCGGTGGTCGCGAAGCTGCCGAAGCTCCGTTCGCTGAACGTCAGCGGGTCGGCCGTCGTCAACGGCGCGTCCATCCCGGCGTCCGTCCGCGTTTCCAAGGACAAGAAGACGACGGGCCTGTAAGGCGTCCCCGTGAACATCGTCTGCATCTGCATGAGTCCCGCGCTCGACGCGACGGTGACGCTGAAGGCCTGGCCGAAGGACGGCGACGTCGTCAAGGACGTCGAGGAGGTCGAGAACGTCGGCGGGAAGGGCGTCAACGTCGCGCGGTGGCTGGCGTTGCGCGCGGCGGCGGATCCGGGCCGGGGCGTCCGGGTTGCGTGCGGCGGGCTGCTCGGCGCGGACAACGCGGTCCCGTTCGAAAAGGAGCTCGCGAAGTTCGGCATCGCGGACCTGTTCCGGCGCGTGCCCGGCGCGACGCGCCGGAACGAGATGGTCGTGACGCCGCAGGGCAGCTTCAAGCTGAACCGGAAGGCGTTTCCCGGCCTGGCTGCGGATGCGGCCGTCCTCCACGCGGAGGCGCTGGGCGTGGGGTCCGGCGACGTGGTGGTGATGAGCGGCAGCCTGCCGCCGTGCTGCCCCGCGTCCTTCTATGCGGACTGCACCCGCGCGTTCAGGGCCCTCGGGGCGACCGTCGTGCTGGACGCGAGCGGGGAGCCGCTGCGCGCGGCCGTGTTCAGCGCGGACGCGTCCGCGCGTCCGGACGTCATCAAGCCCAACGCCGACGAATGCGCGCCCCTCGTGGGCTTCGTGCCGAAGACGCCGGCGGACTTCGCCCGCGCGACGGAGCTGCTGCGGGAGAGGGTTCCGCATGTCGTCATCTCGGACGGCGGCGCGGGCTGCTGGTTCGACGGCGTGTTCGCGCCGGCGCCCGAAGTGGACGTGCTCGACACGACCGCCGCCGGCGACACCCTGCTGGCCGAATGGTGCTGGCGCACCTACGCCGCCCCCGCGGACGAGGCCCCGCGGTGGGCCGTCGCGGCCGGCAGCGCCGCCTGCACGATGCCGGGCGGCGATCCGCCCGCCCTCGATCTTGTGGAAAAACTGAAAGGTTCCGAATCGAAATGAAAGCGCTAGCCTGCCGGCTGTACGGTGAATACGATCTGAGGCTCGAAGAGATGGACCTCGCCCCCGCGGGCGAGGACGCGGTGATCGTGGAGCTCGTCTCCAACAGCGTGTGCATGAGCGACTACAAGGCCGTTTCGCTCGCGACGAAGCACAAGCGCGTGCCGAAGGACATCGCGACGAACCCCGTCATGGTCGGGCACGAGGTCTGCGGCGTCGTGGTCGAGGTCGGCACGAAGTGGAGGGACCGCTTCCACGTCGGCCAGCACGTCGGCGTGCAGCCCGCCTTCAACATCCCCGGGCACGAGCTCGAGACGATGGGCTACGCGTGGCACACGATGGGCGGCGACACCACGCACATCCGCGTGCCCTCGATCGTGATCGAGATGGGCTGCCTGCTGCCGTACGACGGCGACGCCTTCTTCAAGTGCTCCCTCGCGGAGCCGGTGAGCTGCATCGTGAGCGCGTTCCGCACGAGCTACCACAACGAATTCAATTCGCACGTCCACCAGATGGGCATCAAGCAGGGCGGCGCGATGCTGCTCATGGCCGGCTGCGGGGCGATGGGCCTGGCGGCGGTCGACATCGCCTGCCATTCGCCCGAGAACCGTCCGCGCCGCCTCGTCGTGACGGACATCGACGACGGGCGCCTCTTCCGCGCGGCCGAGATCTTCGGCCTGGCGTACGCGGACGGGAAGGCGCAGGGCGACGTGAACGGCGTCGACGTCCATTTCGTCAACACGAAGGACATGGCCGACCCCGTCGCGCAGCTCAAGGCGCTCAACCTCTCCGACGAGGACCGCAAGGACAACCCGACGGCGACGGGCGGCGGCTACGACGACGTCTTCCTCTTCGCGGCCGTGCCGGCGCTGATCACGCAGTGCAGCGACCTGATGGGCTTTGGCGGCTGCCTGAACTTCTTCGCCGGCCCGATCGACCAGAAGATGAGCGCGACGTTCAACTTCTACAACGTCCACTACATGGGCCACCACTGCGTCGGGTCGTCCGGCGGCGACGTGAAGGACATGGTGGACTCCATCGACTGGGCCGCGAAGGGCTGGCTGCACCCCGAGGTGATGGTCACGCACGTCGGCGGACTCGACAGCGCCGTCGAGACGACCTGCACGCTCCCGAAGGTTCCGGGCGGCAAGCGCCTCATCTATACGCATGTCAAGATGCCGATGACGCCGATCGCCGAATTCCGGCGTCTGGGCGAGACGGATCCGTTCTATGCGGAACTCGACCGCATCTGCACGGCGAACCGCGGCCTGTGGTGCAAGGAGGCGGAGGACTACCTGCTTGCGCACGCCCCGAAACTTGAAATTCCTACTGCTTGAATTGCGCCATCCGATTTGATAATATATCCTTTCCATTTGAAAAGGACTCACTAGAGGCTACATGATGAACAACGATTCTACGTCGCGCAACGACATCTGGAAGTGGCTCGCGCTGCTGATCATCGCGGTCTTCTCCATCTATGTCACCTTCCCGGTGGCCGAGAAGCTCCGTTTCGGCCTTGACCTGAAGGGCGGCACGTCCTTCACGCTCGGCATCGACCAGGACAAGCTCCGCGAGACGATCATCGCGGCGAATCCGGCGCTGACGAACGAGACGGGCGCGGTCGAGAAGAAGATGGCCGACACGCTCCAGGGCTGCGATGCGCGCATCATCCAGGTCGTCCGCCGCCGTGTCGACGGCATGGGCATGAACGAGCCCGTCATCCAGGGCATGAAGGACCACCGCCTGCTGGTGCAGCTGCCCGGCATCGACGACGCCACGCGCGCCGCGGCGAAGAAGTCCCTCCAGAGCGCGGCGTTCCTCGAATTCCGCCTCACGCACCCGCGGAACGACGAGCTCGTCTCCAAGCTCATGTCCGGCGAGGCCTGCCCCGAGGGCTACGAGCGTGGCGGCAGCGGCTTCGTCCGCGCGGCCAACTACAACGAGGTCGCCTCGCGTCCCGGCTATGCCGCGCGCCTCGCGGGCTTCCACACGCCGGATCCGCGCTACCAGTTCATGCTGGAGAAGTGCGGCGACGCCTCCTACCGCGCGGCCTTCGTGAGCCGCAGCGCCCCGGCGCGCGACGCCAAGGGCAACCCGCAGCCCATCACGGGCGAGTACCTGACGTCCGCCTCCGTCGAGCGCGACGCCGTCGGTTCGCTGGCCATCAGCTTCTCCTTCAACGGCAAGGGCGCCAAGCTCTTCAGCGACGTCACGCGCAACTACATGGCGCATGGCCCGAAGAACCCGGGCGACCGCGGCCGCCAGCTCGCGATCATCCTCGACGACAACCTCGTCTCCGCCCCGGTCATCCAGAGCGAGATCGGCGCGCACGGCCAGATCACCGGCCACTTCACGGCCGCCGAGGCGCAGGAGCTCGCCAACAACCTGAACGCGGGCGCCCTCCCGGCGCCGCTCAAGCTGCTCGCCGAGTCCTCCGTCTCCCCGACGGTGGGCGAGGACGCCAAGCGCGCCGGCATCATCGCCGCGGGCCTGGGCTTCGCGCTCGTCGGCCTGTTCATGTTCATCTACTACTGGTACGCGGGCCTCGTCGCCGACATCGCGCTCTTCCTCGACGTCGCGCTGCTGCCGGCCGCCCTCGTGTTCGTGGCGAACGTGCTCGGCGTGTTCGCGAAGGACGCCTCGATGGGCGCCACGGGTTCGCTCGCGCTGCCCGTCCTCACGATGCCCGGCATCGCCGGCCTCGTGCTGACGCTCGGCATGGCGGTCGACGCGAACGTGATCATCTTCGAGCGCATCCGCGAGGAGTTCGCCGCCAAGGTCTCCACGGGCACGGCGCTGAAGAACGGCTACGGCCGCGCCTTCACGGCGATTCTTGACTCCAACATCACGACGATCGTGACGGGCATCATCCTCTTCATCGTCGGCACGGGCCCGGTGCGCGGCTTCGCCATCACCCTCACGGGCGGCGTGATCATCTCGATGTTCACGGCCGTGGTCGTCACGCGCCTCGTCTTCGACAACACGACGAAGGCCGATTCCGTGAAGCCCTTCAAGATGCTCAACATCTTCAAGAAGGCGCCGAACTTCGACTTCGTCAAGTTCGGCAAGCCGGTGTTCATCGCGGCGGCGGCGCTCTGCGTGATCACGGTGGGCATCTTCTTCGCCCGCGCGTTCGTCAAGCCGGCCTCGGTGCTCGCGGTCGACCTCACGGGCGGCACGTCGCTGGTCTACTCCGTGGACCAGAAGGCGAAGCCCGCGGTCAGCGACGTCCGCAAGGTGCTCGATCCGTTCGACAATGCGACGATCATCCAGTACCAGGACGGCGTCGGCGACTCCACGCTCCTCGTCAAGACGGGCTACACGGCCGAGACCGCCAAGGACAAGGGCGTGACGGACGTCGCGGGCCACGTGACGAAGCTGCTCCAGGACAACTTCAAGGACTCGAAGATCCAGCAGGTCTCGGTCGATGAAATCGGCTCGATGGTCGGCGCGGACCTCAAGAAGTCCGGCACCTGGGCGGTCGCCCTCTCGCTCTGCGCGATTCTGATCTACGTCGCGTTCCGCTTCGAGTTCGGCTTCGGCCTCGGCGCGCTGGTCGCCCTGGCGCACGACGCGCTGATCTCGCTCGGCCTCTTCTCGCTCTGCGGCCGCCAGGTCTCCCTGCTCGTGGTCACGGCGCTTCTGACGATCATCGGCTACTCGGTGAACGACACGATCGTCGTCTTCGACCGCATCCGCGAGACGCTCCGCAAGGACCAGAAGACGGACTTCAAGACGCTCTGCAACGCGGCGCTCAACGCCTGCCTGAGCCGCACGGTGATCACGTCCATCACGACGTTCTTCGCGGTGATCGCGCTCTTCGCGTTCGGCGACGGTTCGATCTTCGACTTCGCGCTCACGATGCTGATCGGCGTCGTCGCGGGCACGTTCTCGTCGATGTTCATCGCGACGCCCGTGATGATGTGGTTCTACAAGGGCCGCCGCCCGCAGTTCTCGAAGGAGACCGCGGTCGAGCAGCAGCAGTAGTTCCCGCATCCATCCGGGATTCTCCGAGGCGCCCGCTTCCCTTTGGAAGCGGGCGTTTCGCGTTTCGTGCGCATGCGTCCTGCCCCATGTAATGATTTTGTAAGGATTTTCCCCTCCTTGTAATGATTTTGTAACACTTTATTTCCCAATCCGTGCTTTAATGTCCCCGTCGCGGAAATCCGGTTTTTCCGCCGAGACGAAAGGGATGTGAACATGGCAGGCATACTGGTTGGCGTGGATACGCCGCATGCGCGGGATTTGGTTCGGGGGCTGCTCGGGAACGAGGGGCATCAGGTGCGTCTGGCGCGGGACGGGCGGGAGGTTCTGCGCGCCTACGCGCTGGAATGTCCCGACCTGCTGGTGCTGGACGTCCAGCTGCCCGATCCGGGCGGCCTGGAAGTCTGCCGGCTGCTCCGCGCCGTCGATTCGCAGACGCCGGTTCTCCTGCTCTCGCCGCGGTGCGGCGAGGAGGAGGTGGCGCATGCGCTGGGGACGGGCGCGGACGACTTCCTCGTGCGTCCCTTTGGCGCGCGCGAGTTCGCCGCGCGGGTCCGCGCCCTGCTCCGCCGCGCGGCCCTGCCGCGGCGTGCGGACGCCCCCGACGTGGCCGTCTTCAGTCTCGGCGCGTGTGCGGTCCACAACCGCGAACTGGAGTTGCGGGACGCCCATGGGCGGTGCATCGCGTTGACGCCGCGCGAATGCGCGATTCTCCGCTACTTCGCCACCCATCCGAATGAAGTCGCCCGTCGCGGGGACCTGTTCGACTACGCCTGGGGACATGGCGCCCTGGCCTATTCGCGGACGATCGACACGCATGTCTGCGTGCTGCGCCGCAAGCTCGCGGGCAGTGGCTGCCGGATCGAGTCCGTTTCGGGCATGGGCTACCGCCTGCGGGTGGAGACGCCGGCCGCCTGATTTCCGCATGCCGTCCGCATGCGGCGAAAACACAAGAGGAAAGGAATCGAAATGAGCGAAAACCAGAATCCCGTGCCGGCTCTGCCGCACTTCCACGCCTACGACCCGTACTATCGCGCGAACGCGAAGGGGACGGGCAGCGCCATCAAGTTCGAACTCCACCCGGCGCACGACGACACGGCCGGCAGCATCTTCGTGACGCTGGCCCGGCAGAAGACGGTCGGGTCGCAGCAGAACGGCGCGAAGATCTTCCCGACGTTCGACTGGAAGGAGGCCATCCTGCTGAAGCTGGACCGCGCGGACCTCTCGCAGATCCTCCAGGTGCTCCGCGGCATGCAGGAGTCGATCAACGGGGACAAGGGGCTCTTCCACCAGGGCGTGCGCGGGCGCGCGAACATCCGCTTCACGCACCAGATCGAACCGCGTCCCGGTTACATGCTCTCGGTCTGGAAGACCTACGACACCGGCGAACAGCGCAAGGGGTACTACTTCTTCGACGTGAGCGAGGCGTTCACGCTGATGCTGGCGCTGGAGCGGGCGCTGCTGTACGTGTGCTTCGGCATTCCCGAGGTGATTGCGCGGCCCGTGTCCGCGAACCGTCCGGCGCCGATGCCGCGTCCCTCGCGCGACCCCGTGCCGGATTCGGTTCCGCGCGAGATGCAGCCTGCGGTGCCGGCGCCCGCGGAGTCGGCCGAATACGACGACGCGGTCGCGTTCTGACGACTTGGGCCTCCGCGCGAGGCGGACGGGGCGTAGTCTTGTCCGGAATCGGGTCTCCACCTTGTCCTGACGACACGGACCCTTGCTTCCGGACCGCCTGGCGGTCCGCCCGCGCGTGCCCCTTTCCCCACAGACAGGACCAATGGAGGATCAGATGGAGAAGAAGCCAAAGAACGTCGCAGTTGCCCGCGGGCGCTGGGGGGAGGATGCCGCGGCCGCGTTCCTGGCCGCGCGGGGGTGGACCGTGCTCGAGCGGAACGCCCGTCCGTGCGCACTGGACCAGAGGTGCGAGATCGACCTGGTGATCCAGTCGCGCGACAAGCGGGCCGTGGTGTTCGTGGAGGTGAAGACGCACCGCGCGCGCTCGCCGCGGGCGGGACGCCTCTGGTGCGTGAACCGGCGGAAGAAGAACGTGCTGCTGCGCGCCTGCACGAACTGGATCCTGCGGAAGAAGTGGCACGGCAACTTCCGGTTCGACGTCGTCGAGGTCTACGGCACGCCGGCGGGCGGTCCGCCCGAAATCGACCATGTCGAGAACGTGCCGCTCTTTCCGCCCAAATGGCGCTTCTGGTAGTCGCCGCGCCGGTGGCGTTATGGTATACTGCGCGGAGAAAGGCGAATCCGATTATGAAGAGATTGTGGTGTCTGGCGTTTGCGGCGGTAGCGATGGCCGGCATGGCGGGCGAAGTCGTGCTGTTCGACGCGGCGACGGCGACTGCACGGGACGTGCGGGGGCAGGACGGGGCGACGTTTTCGCTGACGAACGGACTTCTGACCGTGACGACGCGGCCGAGCGACAAGTACCCCGGCGTGGCGATCCGGGGCGACTGGGACCTCTCGGCCTGCGGGGAGATCGAAGTCGAGTTCGTGAACGGCGGCATCTGGGGACAGTACACCGTGCGTCTGCTCAACGCGGGCGGCTCGCCGGCCGGGAAGGGTTGCTACATCGGCAAACTGCCGATCAAGGGCGAGAAGCACAAGATCTGTTCGCAGATCTTCCCGCCGCCGCTGCCCCACTGGTCCGAGACCCTGGCGAAGCTGACGCGCGTGCGCACCTGGGCGCTGCCGTACCTGGTCTGGATGCCCCTGCCCGAGGAGGGCTCCGCCGTCTGGAGCGCGGGCAAGGGGGGCGTGCGGGTTGCGACGCTTGATCCAAAGACGGTGAAGGAGGTCGCCGTCTACATCAACACGCCGAAGCTGCCGCATGTCTGGAGCGTGAAGCGCATCGTCGCCAAAGGCGCGCCCCGCACCGCGGAGAACGTCCCCGCCTTCGCGCGGATGACGCCCGCGGAGTTCTTCCCCTGCATCGACGAATACGGACAGTTCCGGCACCGCGAATGGCCGGACAAGGTCCACTCGGACGCCGATTTCGCGATCCAGCGCGCGAAGGAGGAGAAGGACCTCGCCGCGCATCCGGGTCCGAAGGGCTGGGACAAGTGGGGCGGCTGGGCGGACGGCCCGCAGCTGCCGAAGACGGGGGGCTTCTCCACGACGAAGTGGAACGGCAAGTGGTGGATCGTCGATCCCGACGGACATCTCTGGTGGAGCCATGGGCCCGTGCGCGTCACGCCGAGCGGCGCGACGACGGCGCTGGACGGACACGAGGACTGGTTCGCGCGCCTGCCGAAGCCGGACGAACCCGAGGCCGCGTTCTACTCCACGCGCGACGAGCTCCTCTTCCCCTACTACGCGCGCTGGAAGATGAAGAAGATCTATGACTTCTCCGCCCAGAACATCGCCCGCAAGTACGGCGCGGGCTGGTACGGGACGTGGTCCGACCTCGCGCACCGCCGCCTGCGCAGTTGGGGGTGCAACACGATCGCCAATTCCTCGGACCGGCAGATCTGCCTGATGGACCGCACGCCCTACACGGACCGCTACGAGATCCATTCGCGTCCGATTGCCGGACACAAGGGCGGCTGGTGGGACTTCTGCGACCCGTTCGACCCGTCCTTCCGCGCGGAGGCGCGCCGCAAGACGGTCGAGTACAAGGCCCAGTTCGAGGATCCCTGGTGCTTCGGCTTCTTCGTGGACAACGAACACCACTGGGGACAGGCCGACACCCTCGCGCTGTCGACGATCAAGTCGCCCGCCGACCAGCCCTGCAAGAAGGTCTTCCGTGCGCGCCTGCGGGCGAAGTACGGCGACATCGCGAAACTGAACGCGCAGTGGAAGACGGCCTACCGCGACTGGGAGGACTTCCTCGCCGTGACGCAGACGCCGGACCCGAAGGCCGCGAAGGACGATCTCGAGGCGTTCACGTCCGAAATCGCGGAGACCTACTACCGCATCATCCGCGAGGAGCTCAAGCGCGCGGCTCCGGGCAAGCTCTATCTCGGCTGCCGCTGGGCGGGGAGCGCGCCCGACTTCACGGTGCGCGCCGCGGCCAAGCACTGCGACGTGCTCAGCTACAACATCTATCGTCGCCATCTGCGCGGATTCAAGCTGCCGGAGGGCGTCGACAGGCCCGTCCTCGTGGGCGAGTTCCACTTCGGCGCGCTGGACCGCGGGCCGTTCTGCCCGGGCCTGATTCTTCTTCGCGACCAGAACGAGCGCGCGCAGGTCTACGGGGACTACGTCCGCTCCGCGCTCGAGCATCCGCAGTTCGTGGGCGTGCACTGGCACCAGTTCTCCGACCAGTCCACGGCCGGCCGCTTCGACGGCGAGAACATGCAGGTCGGCTGGACGGACGTCTGCGACACGCCCTACTGGGAGACCATCGCCGGCATCCGGCAGGTTGGCTACGACCTGTATCGGATCCGGGCCGGGAAGGCCGATTAAAAAAATTGAAAAAATTGAAATTCCCCCTTGCGCGCGTCGGGAAGGTCTGCTATACTATCATCGTTTTCAACCCCACGGGCTCATCGTTCATCGGTTAGGACCTCGGACTGTCGATCCGAAGAGGGGAGTTCGATTCTCCCTGAGCCCGCCATTCTGAAGAAACCGCCGCAAGGCGGTTTTTTTGTTTTTTGTGGTATACTGTGCCTCATGAACGATTTCCTCGACGTGACGATTCTGGCGGCCCTGCAGGGGGTTGCGGAATTCCTCCCCATTTCCAGTTCCGGGCATCTCGTGATTCTGCAGCATATCCTGGACGTGCCCGAGAACCTGCGCCTGCGGCTGGAGGTGTTCCTGCACGTCGGCACGCTGGCCTCCGTCTTCGTGTTCTATGCGCGGCGGATCGGGCTGACCCTTGGCGGCATGGCGCGGGGCGGCCGGGAGGCCTGGATGTTTGCGGGGAAGATCCTGTTGTCGTCGCTCCCTGCGGTCGTGGTCTACTTCCTGTTTCGCACAGAGATCGAGGCGCTGGTCGCGAATGCGCGCATGGTGGGGGCGTTGCTGATGTTCACGGGCGCGGTGCTCGTGGGGACGCGCTATCTGCCGCGCGGGGCGCGTGACGTGAACTGGGTGCGGGCGCTGCTGATGGGCGTGGGGCAGGCCATCGCGCTGCTGCCGGGCGTCTCGCGCAGCGGCATGACGCTCGCCTCGGCGCGCGGCGGCCGGGTGGATGCGGACGCGGCGGCCGAGTTCTCGTTCCTCATGAGCGCGCCGCTGATCATGGGCGGTCTCCTGCTCGAACTGCTGAAGGGCGGGATCTCGACGGAAGGGTCGTCCCTGGGCGTCCTGCTCTGGGGCACGGCCCTTTCCGCGGTCGTCGGCTACTTCTCGCTGGCCCTGCTCGTGAAGGCGCTGAAGGGCAAGTGGTTCTGGCTGTTCGGGCCGTACTGCATCGGCGCGGGCCTGCTCACGCTCTGCTTCTGCAAGTGACCGGACGGGGCGGTTCCGTCCCCGGAAGAAAAATTCCACTTTCCCGCAGGTGTCCTGTAAGATGCGGACCCCGCCCTGCGTTTCCCCATCCAGTAGTGGAGAAGGGAAACATATGAACGCATTGCACCAGGAGCAGGAAGAGGCCATTCTGGAATGGCTGAGGAAGAACAACCGCAAGCCGGTGAAGGAGAACTGAAGATGGACATTCGCAAGCACCGCTTCGTGCCGTCGATTCCGACGGGCACGAGGATCATCGAGAACAAGAAACGGAAGGCACAGCGCCGTCAGGCGCTGAAACGGCTCGTCGAACGGGACTGAGTCGCAAGGACCCCGCCTTCGGGCGGGGCATCTTTGCCATACTGGACCCCGGAGGAAGGACATGGAAGGGACGAAACTCGACTTGTCGGCGCTGGAGCCGAAGCTGCTCGCGGCCGTGCGGAAGATCGCGGAGCTCGTGCGGGCGGCCGGCGGACGGGCGCTGATGGTCGGCGGGTCCGTGCGGGACCTGCTGCTGGGGGGCCTTGCGGTGAAGGACGTCGACCTGGAGGTCTTCGGCCTGTCCGCGGACCGTCTGCAGCAGGTGGTCGGCGCGGCGTTCGGATACGACGCGTGCGGACTTTCCTTCGGCGTGCTCAAGGTGAAGCACTACGACATCGACATCGCGCTGCCGCGGCGCGAGTCCAAGCGCGGGACCGGACACAGGGGCTTCCTGATCGACGCGGACCCGGACCTCTCCGTCCCCGAGGCCGCGAGTCGGCGGGACTTCACGGTCAACGCGATGTACTACGACCCGCTGGAGGACCGCTTCGAGGACCCCTACGGCGGCGTCGCGGATCTGCGGAACCGGGTCCTGCGCCACGTCTCGCCGAAGTTCGTCGAGGATCCGCTGCGCGTGCTGCGCGGCATGCAGTTCGTCGCGCGCTTCGGCCTCGAGCCGGCGCCGGAGACGGTGGACGTCTGCCGGACGATGACGACCGAGGGACTCCCCCCGGAGCGGCTCTTCGAGGAATGGGCGAAGCTGTTCACGAAGGGCGTGCACCTGGGGAAGGGGCTCGCCTTCCTCCGCGCGACGGGCTGGACGAAGTACTTCCCCGAGCTCGAGCGGCTCATCGGCTGCGAGCAGGACCCGGGGTGGCATCCCGAGGGGGACGTGTGGAACCACACGTGCCTCTGTCTGGACGCCTTCGCGCGCCGCCGCGACGAGCGGGGACGCGACGCCGAGGAGGACGTCGTCGTCGGTCTGGCCGTCCTGTGCCACGACTTCGGCAAGCCGTTCACGACGGTGTACGACCCCGTGAAGGGGCGGGTCCGCTCTCCCGGGCACGATGTCGCGGGCGTGGAGCCGACCCTTTCGTTCCTGCGTCGCCTCACGAACGAGCAGCGCCTGCTGAACGAGGTGCCGCCGCTCGTGCGTGAGCACATGCAGCCCTACGCGATGTGGAAGGGGAAGGTGGGCGACGCCGCGGTCCGCCGTCTGGCGACGCGGGTGAGGCGCATCGACCGCCTGATCCGCGTGTGCCATGCGGACGACGAGGGGCGTCCGCCGGAATGTCGCGGCGGCTCCTCGGCGGGTGCGGACCTGAAGTGGCTCGAGGAGACGGCGGAGCGTCTGCGCATCGCCGCCGAGGTGCCGAAGCCGATCTTAATGGGGCGCCACCTGATCGCGATGGGCTACAAGCCGTCGGGGAAGTTCAAGGTCTGGCTCGACGCCTGTTACGAGGCTCAGCTGGACGGGAAGTTCGGCGACCTCGAAGGCGCCACCGCCTACTTCCGGGAGCATGTGGAGGGTCGAAGTCCCGTGGCGGACAGTTTCCTCGCGTCCTTCTAATCTCCGCGGGGAATCTCTGCATTTCATTTGCAACGGAATGACCATTGCATTGCCAATGAAATGGTGGTAGAATGTCCGCTGAAAGCGAGAGAACGGATGAAAATCAGCGACATCAGGCTGGTGGTGGACGAACAGGCCGCAGCGCGGAAGGGGCGCCTGGGGCAGATTCGCGACGCCCTGGTGAATCTACCCGTCGTGGACCGCTTCGCCACCATCGTGACGGGGGTTCGGCGCGCTGGGAAGTCGACCCTGCTGAACCAGTGGGCGGAGGATTTCGGCGGCCGCGTGGTGTCCATCCATTTTGACGACCTGCGGCTGGCGACGTTCACAACCTCGGACTTCCTGTTTCTGGACGAGGTGGTTCGCGAACGCCAAGCCGAGGCGGTGATTCTCGACGAGATTCAGAACGTGCCGGGGTGGGAGCGGTATGTGACCAGCGCGCTGGACCGCGGGCGCAAGGTTCTGGTCACGGGTTCGAATGCGCAGATGCTGAGCCGCGAACTGGGGACCAGGCTGACAGGCCGGCATCTGAACCTCGAGCTGTTTCCGTTCTCATACGGCGAATTCATCCGCTATGCGAATCGAAGCGCCGGCTTCGCGTCGCTGAAGGAGCATCTCGAGGTGGGCGGTTTTCCCGCATATGTGCAGACCCGCCGCCGAGAGCTGCTCGTCGAGCTCTTCAACGACATCCTCTACCGCGACATCGTCGTCCGCTACGGTCTGCGGGACGCGGCTTCGATCCGCATGCTCGCGACCTACTTGCTGGGACATGTCGGATGCCGGCTGGCTCCGAGCCGGCTGAAGGATTCGATCCACGTATCCTCGTCGGGGACCGTTCTGGACTACTTCACCTATCTGGAGGAGACCTATCTCATCCAGCGGATCTCCCAGTTTGCGCCGTCGCCCAAGGCGCGTCTTTCGTCCCAGAAGAAAGTCTATGCCTGCGACACGGGTCTCGTCTCCGCCATCGAGCTGCGGGACGGGGCCAATCTCGGCCACAAGCTCGAGAATCTCGTCTACCTCAAGCTTCGGAGGCCCGACGAGGTCGTGTCGTACTATCGGCACGAGACGAACGACACCGAGTGCGATTTCATCGTCGAGCGGAGAGACGGTACGGTGGAGGCCGTACAGGTCGCATGGGAGCTCACGGCCGAGAACGAGACGCGTGAAGTCGAGGGCGCCGTGCAGGCCATGGCGCGCTTTGGACTGAAGGAGGCGGTCCTGGTCACGGCGGACCAGCGTGATCTCATCAACAGGGACGGACGGCTCATCCGTGTCGTTCCGGCATACGACTACCTGAGGGACGCGTGCTAATGGCGGGTGGAACGATTACGACCCCGAGGTCACGCAGACTTCCGGACGGTCAGCCGATCGAGGGCTTGCGGCCCTCGAGGTCCGGGTTGTGGTGCGCCCAGAGCGCCTGGCGGGCGATGCCGAGCATGATCGCGGCGTCGTCGCGGGTCTGGACGCCGCGCGAGAAGATGCGGTGGACGCCCTGCATCATGTGCTCCGTCTGCTTCTCGTTCATGAAGCCGATGTCCTGGAGCATCGTCTGCCAGTTCTTCATCAGCTGCATCTTCTGGGCCTGGGGGGCGGGCGGAGCCTTCTCGTGCGGCGGCTGGTAGCTGCCGGAGGCGGTGAAGAGCTCGTAGCAGGTGATCAGCACGGCCTGGGAGAGGTTGATCGACGTGTAGCCCTCGTCCACGGGGATGCGGACCAGGTGCGTGCACTGGGCGACCTCCTCGTTCAGCAGGCCCTTGTCCTCGCGGCCGAAGACGACGGCGACGGGACCCGTCTCGGCGAGCTGCAGGATGTCCGCCGCGCAGTCGCGGGGCGCCTTCACGTGCTGGCGGTAGAGTCCGCCGCGCGCAGTCGTGCCGACGACCGCGACGCAGTCCGCGACCGCCTCCTCGAACGTCGCGAACTCCTTGCGGTTCTGCAGGATGTCCGTGGCGTGGACGGCCATGCGCTCGCCCTCGCTCCAGTCGTTCTGGAGGTTCGGCGCGGCGAGGACGAGGTTGTGGATGCCCATGTTGGCCATCGCGCGGCAGGCGCTGCCGACGTTGCCGGTGTAGAGGGTTCCGACGAGGACGATCTTGATGTTGTCGAGAGCGGACATGGCGGTCACTCCACGGTGCGGGGGCCGGAGGATTCGCGGCCGAATCCCTGCGGCGTGGAAGGTGCGCTGCGGATGGACTGCCGCTTTTCTTCAAGGGGATTGCGGACACTGGCGCAGAGCGTGCCCTGATAGCGGATGAGGAAGCCCTTGCCGTCGGGGGCCTTGTGGGCGACGAGGCACCCCGTTCCCTGTTCGAAGTACTCCCAGTTCTCCTTTTCGTCCATATAGAGGTTCCCCGTCGTGGACATGCGCTGATAGGCGATGAAGTCGTCGCCGTCGGGCATCGTCACGCGGACCTTCAGCTTGGACTTGAAGGGAAGCTTGACTCCGTTGGAGAGCACAAAGGTCGACATGCGGGGTTCTTTCTCCGTCCCGTAGTCGACATGCACGAACTGCCCGGATTCATCCACGAACTTCTGGGAACGCGTCGGTTCGAAGGACGCACACCCTGCCAGCAACGCCAGAGCAAGCCCTGCAAAGATGTATTTAATCTGCATGCGGATATTATAGCATTTGTTTGCATCTCTGTTGGCTCTTATTGGTCCCTTATTGGCTCGTGAGATTCATGCCGTGTATCGTTCGTGAATAATTCTCATTGGTCATGTTGGGGCGTGCCATTGAGAACTATGTGCTGATGAACTGGTCATGGATGGTTGACCCTAGAAAAAGCGGTTGCCGTAACGCGAACTCCCCGCGCCGAGCCGATATCTCTCGCGGAGAGGCGGAGACGCTGAGGCGCGGAGAATTTGAGAGTTATGCAGGATGTTTCATGAAAATCAGCCTTCACCCAATTGGTGAAGGGCATC